>JAZNNZ010000241.1:0-4682 GCA_045580525.1 Acutalibacteraceae bacterium | reverse complement strand
TCTTTAAAGTTTTCATTTATTTTTGAAAATATTGGAAAAACCAAATTACGCAATTTATTACGTGAATATTCATTTTCATTATTTGAACTATCAATTACGTAATCGGCATTTATACCTTTTAAATAATCTAAAATTTCTTTTTTAGAAATCTTTAACAGCGGTCTAATATACCTACCGCGAACCGTTGGTATACCACCCGCCCCTTTTGTGCCGCTGCCACGCAAAATATTAAACAGCACCGTTTCGGCGTTATCATCACTATTATGGGCAGTAGCAACGTAATCGCACTCTAATAAATCAAAAAAATCATATCTTATTCTTCTTGCGGCGGTTTCTATGCTCTCCCCTTTTTGCGCCAAACTCTTTACGTCCATTGTTTTTACAACAAGCGGAATATTTAATTCTTTGCAAAGCTTTTCGCAAAATTGCATATCAGAGTCGGCTTCAGCATCTCTTAACTGATGATTTAAATGGGCGGCCGTCAGCGTTAAGGAATATTTATTTTTAATTGAGTTTAACAAATACAATAAACAAACAGAATCAGGGCCGCCGCTTAAAGCCACTGCAACCCTGCTGCCACAGATTTTTTGATTCTCTTCAAAAAACCTATCTAAACAAATTGTATTTGTGGTATGATGCATTAAAATTCCTCGTGAGTAAAATCCTTTGCTGTAAAGCGTGTAAACTGTCCGTCCCAAACAAGCTTAATTTTGGGTGTTGGACCGTGACGGTTCTTTTCAACGTTTAGTTCAACCGTATTATCAGGCTCACCAAATTCATCGGTTTTATCTTTGTCTTTATGTAAAAACATAACAACGTCGGCATCCTGTTCAATAGAACCCGAATCTCTTAAATCGGCAAGTCCGGGTCTATGCTTGGCGCCACCCTTACCCTCAACGCCACGGTTTAACTGTGCGCAAACTAGTAGTGGAATGTTAAGGTCTTTAGCCATAATTTTTAATGAACGTGAAATTTCAGAAACCTCTTGAACACGGTTTTCACTTCTAACTGAGCCTTTAATAAGTCCCAAATAGTCAATAATAACAATATCAATATTCTTTTGTCTGCGAATTTTTGCCTTAATTTGCGGAACGGTGATGTTTGCAGTTTCATCAACGTAAAGCTTTGCTTTAGATAACGTTTCACTGGCTTGTGATAAACGAATCCATTCCTTATCGGTCATTTTAGAGCTATCTCTTAAATGATCACTTGGAATACCCGCTTCGTTTGAAAGAAGTCTTTGAGCTAATTCATCTCTTGTCATTTCAAGAGAGAAAAAAGCAACACTTTTATTTTCGTTAACCGCAATATTTCTTGCAATATTAAGTGCAAATGAAGTTTTACCAACACCGGGACGTGCACCCAAAATTATAAGGTTGCTCTTGTTAAAGCCGGTCAGGGCCTCATCAAGTTCTGAAATACCACAGTTTATACCAATATAATCCGATCTGGTTACGGGGTCGGCAATTTTTTGCAATCTGTCAAAGGTTTCTTGGCTGATAACCTTTGAAATATGTACTAAATCGCCCGATTCACGTCCCTGGGTAATATTGTAAATTTCTTGCTCGGCTGAATCAATAAGTTCATCTGCCTTATTACCGTTATTTACCTCTTCAATAATTTTTTGTGCAACCGTTAGCAAAGAACGAGCATAATATCTGTCTTTAACAATACCGCAGTACATATCAACGTTGGCAGCCGATGGTACCGCTTGAACAAGCTGTGTAAGATAGGTTTTACCACCTGCTTTTTCATCGGTACCGTCGTTTTTTAACTTTTCGTAAAGAGTTAAAAAGTCTATAGGCTGATTCATATCGTACATTGAAAGCAATGCGCTGAATATGATTTTATGCTGTGATAGATAAAATTGGTCAGCCTTAATTAGGTTTGCAACCAAATTCATACATTGCGGATCAATTAAAATTGAGCCAATAACAGACTGCTCTGCTTCTATAGAAAATGGAGTTTTATTTAGTTCTAATGGTGTGTTATTTTCCATTGGCATAATAAATTTTCCTTTACTTTTATAATCCTTCAACACAAACGGTCATAGTAGCTACAATACCGTTATAAAGTTTGATTTCTGCGGTATATTCGCCAAATTGCTTAATATCAGCAACCGTCATTTTTCTGCGGTCAATATCTTCAGAAAACTTATTTTTAATTTCTGCAGCAATTTCTTTACTTGTTACAGAACCAAAAAGCTTACCGTTTTGACCGGCCTTTGCCTTAATTACAACCTTTTGACCGTTAAGCTTTTGTTTTAAGCTTTCAGCCGCTGCTTTTTCTTCTGCTAAATGGTGCGCCTTTGCGCTTTCCTTGCCTTTAAGCACGTTCATTGCAGAGTTATCTGCAACTACCGCTAAATTTTTAGGGAATAAAAAGTTTCTTGCATAACCGTCAGATACATTTACAAGTTCACCCTTTTTTCCTTGTCCCTTAACATCTTGTAATAATACAACCTTCATTAAAATCAATCCTTTATATTTCCATAATAATGGGTAAAATCATTGGGCTTCTTCTTGTTCTTTCATATAAGAATTTAGAAGTTCCGTCCCTTAACTTTGCTTTTAGTGTGTTCCAGTCGTTTTGTCTGGAATTGTATAGGCAATTATTAATAATATGACAAACGTTATTTTCTAACGCTTCCATAAGCTCTTCAGATTCTTTTACGTAGACAAACCCGCGCGAAATAATTTCGGGTCCTGCAAGTACGTCTTTAGTAGCACCGTCAATTGTAAGAGAAATTACAATAACACCGTCCTCTGCTAAATGCTTTCTGTCCCTAAGCACTATACTTCCAACGTCGCCCACGCCAAGACCGTCAACAAGCACTCTGCCTGCCGGCACGGTATCGGTTATTTTTATCTGCTTTTTGCTGACTTCAATAACGTCACCAACACTGCTTATAACAATGTTCTTTTCACTCATACCCATACCTGTGGCTAAACCTGCGTGTTTATATTGATGTTTAGGTTCTCCATGTACGGGAATAAAGAATTTCGGCTTTGTTAAGCTTAACATAAGCTTTAATTCTTCTTGACAGGCGTGGCCCGATACATGCACGTCATACATTTTTTCATATACAACGGTAGCGCCCTGCTTCATAAGTTCGTTAATAACCTTAGAAACAAGCTTTTCGTTACCGGGAATTGGGGTTGCAGAAATAATAATAAGATCATCCGGCATAATACCAACCTGTCTGTGATCGCCATATGCCATTCTGTGTAGCGCCGAAAGCGGTTCACCCTGACTGCCGGTAGTTATAATAACAAGCTTATCGTTAGGATATTTATTAATTTGTTCCATTTCAATAAGGGTATTAGCCGGAACGGTTAAATAACCAAGCTCACTTGCCACTTGTACAACGTTTTGCATACTTCTGCCAATAACCGCAACCTTGCGGCCTATTTTTACCGCTTCATCAATAATTTGTTGAATACGGTGAATATTTGATGAAAATGATGCAACGATTATTCTGCCGCTAGAAGCCCTTTTAAACAGGTTAGAAAAGGATTCACCCACTATTCTTTCACTTGAAGAATAGCCTGGTCTTTCGGCGTTTGTTGAGTCCGAAAGCAGTGCTAATACACCGTGTTTGCCAAGTTCTGCAAAACGGGCAAGATTTATCATTTCACCATCAATGGGTGTGGTATCAATCTTAAAATCCCCTGTCTGAACAACCGTACCAACAGGTGTTTTAATTGCAACACCAACTGCATCGGGAATTGAGTGGTTAACGTGAATAAGCTCAATATCGAACCTACCTAAAGATATTTTGTCCCCCGCGTTAAGCTCATTAAGCTTTGCAGAAGATAAAAGACCTTGTTCTTTTAATTTGCCGCTAATTAACCCCAGCGTTAAACGAGATGCATAAATTGGAAGATTAAAATTACGTAACAAATACGGAATTGCTCCAATATGATCTTCGTGTCCGTGGGTAACAATTAAGCCTTTAATTTTTTCTTTGTTTTTTAATATATAGGTAAAATCAGGAATAACAATATCAATACCGGGTGTCTCTTCATCGGGAAAGGTCATACCACAGTCAATTAAAATCATATCGTCTTCATATTCATATAAATAGCAGTTTTTACCTATTTCACCTACGCCGCCGATGGGAATAATTTTTATAGGTGATTTATTTTGCTTAACTACTTTTTCATTGCGGCGTGTTAACTTTTTTGTGTTTGCAGTTTTAGCCTTTGTTTTATGGCTAACTGACTTTTTGGCATTTTCTTTTTTCTGTGCCATCTATTTACCTCCGTAAAAATTTTATGTATATACACAGCACACGCAATCTGTGTAAAAAATGTTTAAATTATGTAAAATTTGCTTGACTTTTTACGCCAATTCACTTATAATAATTCTTGCTGATAAATAAGCGCTGCTATGGCTCAGGTGGTAGAGCACATCCTTGGTAAGGATGAGGTCACCAGTTCAAGTCTGGTTAGCAGCTCCAAACGAAAATCCGTTCACATAAGTGGGCGGTTTTTTTGTTTGTATATTTTCTAACGCTAAAAAGTATTATAAATTTGTCACAACTTTATTGTGGACAAAAAAGATTTTTAAAATACAAATAAATATATGTATAGATATATTATATTAATAAAATTACTCTTTTATTATATTTTATTTATTTATTTCAGTATTTTAAAATACCTACCTTTTCCCTCACCGAA
>JAZNNZ010000240.1:0-4656 GCA_045580525.1 Acutalibacteraceae bacterium | reverse complement strand
AGAACGACATGGCTACGATCCGACTTCCCGTTCTTTTTCCGGTCTGCGCCAAAAATCATTCGCATTAGTTCTGTTCTACCCGAACCCATAAGGCCCGAAAAACCTAAAATTTCGCCCTTTTTAAGCTCAAAACTTGCATTTCTTACCGTGTCACCATTGTCAAAGCTTTCAACCTTTAAAACCGTAGGAGCATCTTTGGTAATATTACTCTTTTCTTTCTTATTACCTAAAATTACACGACCAACCATCATTTTTACAATATCGTCTTTTGTTGAATTATTTGTACTTATTGTTCCAACATATTCTCCGTCTCTCATAACGGTAACTCTATCTGAAATTTCTTTTATTTCATCCATTCTGTGAGAGATATAAATCATGCCAATTCCGTTTTGTTTTAGTTCACGCATAATTTTAAAGAGTTCTTCAACTTCGGTTTGTGTTAATGCGGCTGTGGGTTCATCTAAAATAAGTATTTTAGATTTATAAGAAATTGCTTTTGCAATTTCAACCATCTGTTGTTTTCCAACAGTTAGAGAAGAAAGTTTAGTTGCCGGATCTATATTCATATTAAGCATTTTAAAAAGCTTTGTTGCATCTCTTATCATTTTTTTGTCATCAATAAAACCAAACCTTTTTGGTTCCCGGCCAATATAAATATTTTGTGCAACAGTAAGATGAGGCATCATATTAAGCTCTTGATGTATTATGCTAATACCCGCTTTTTGAGATTCTGAAATATTATTAAAGCTCACTTTTTTATTAAAAAGCTCTATTCCACCACTATCGGGCGTTTTTATGCCGCAAAGCACCTTCATTAAGGTGCTTTTACCGGCACCGTTTTCACCCATTAGCGCCAACACTTCGCCGCTATATAAATCTAAATATGCGTTTTTAAGTGCGTGTACTCCCGTAAAGCGCTTATCAATGTCGGTCATTTTTAAAATAAGTTCAGGCATTTTTTAACTCCTTTCGGCTATAATCTCATTATTGTCAAAAACAGTTAAAAATATTTAAAAAAAGAAATAAAAAAAGACAGTATAGATTTTTCTATACTGTCTAATATTTTTTATTCTTCGTAAGGTCTTATTCTTAAGGTTGCTCCAAGACTTTCGCAAATTTCTTTTGCTTTTTGTTGTTCTTCTTTGCTTGTTACCACATCAACCACCGTCATAACAACGTTTGGAACAAATTCTACACAGTCTTTTGTAAACTTTTTCATCGCTTCATAAGACTTAATTCCAAACTTTGGTCTAACTACCTTTTCATAATCAACTTCGTTTGTAGCGTTCAGGCTGATTGATACAGTGTCAATGAGTCCTTTCAACTTGTGAGCGGTGCTTTCGTTATGAATTAAATCAGAAAGTCCGTTAGTGTTGATTCTTATTTTAATATTGCTTTTTTCTTTTATATACTTTGCAACCAAAAGTAAATCATCAAGTCTTTCTGTGGGTTCTCCATAACCGCAAAAAACAATCTCTTCATAATTATTTAAATCCCAACTGTCAATGCTCTCACATACTTCCTTTACTGTTGGTTCGCGGTCAAGCCATAACGGATCACTTCCATAAACACCGTCTGCGTTTTGTCTTAAACAGAATGTGCAACTACAAGGACAACGGTTTGTCATATTCACGTAAATACCCTTTTTAACAGGGTAGGTAATGGTCATCATAAAATTTTGCTCCTGATATTCATTTTATCAAATGCGGCGCCTATTATTGCAAATAATATTCCACTTAGTACCGACTGTATAATATAGCCTAAAATGCCACTTAAAGCCACAATAAAGTTAGAAATAAAAATAGCATCATATAAATAATAGCCCAAAAGGGTTATTACACCCGAAATAATTAATGCAAAAAGATTTCTCTTGCAAACTATTTTTTTATTTTTATTTGTGAATAAAACTACAACAAGAGCTTTTATTATCATAGATGCGGGTGCCCAAATTGCAAAGCCTGTTAGCACATCTGCAAGCATAGCACCTAAAACCGATGCAAGTAATGCGTAAGGTAAAGGAAAAATAGAAGCTGCAAGATAAATAAAGGCATCACCAACGTGAGTAAAGCCTGTGTGACTTGGTATATGCAAATATGCGGTAGTAATATAAATAATTGCTGCAAAAAGTCCTGCAAGGGTTAATGTTTTGATTTTACTTGATTTCATAAAATATCACTCAGATTTCAGTTAAAAATTCTTCAAAGCATATACCATCAGTTTTAGGTATATCCAATTCAATGGTGCGTCTTAGCACCTTTGCAATAAACGCAGAAGCATGTTTAACGGCCTCACTTAATGTCTTGCCATTTACTGAGTCGCCCGTAATAATGGCTGAAAAAACATCCCCCGTACCACTTCTAAATGAGCCAACCTTATGTTCTTTAATAATTGAAATTTTTCCGTTTTCATAAATAAAGTTTTCAAGGTCTTCGCCGCGTTCAAGACCGCTAATAACAATTTTTTGCGGCCCCATTTTGCTTAACTTCTCACATATAGCGGTTAGTTCTTCTTCATTAATATTTTTGTTGTATTCAGTATCGGTTAATATACACGCTTCTGTCAAGTTGGGTGTCAGTATATCGGCATATGGTACTAAATGCTTCATCTTATCAGCTAAAATAGGGGAGTATGTAGGATATAGTTTACCATAGTCACCCATAACGGGGTCAATAACTGTAATTGTGTTTTCTGTCTTAAAATGCTTTAAAAAATCAATTACAATTTCTATTTGTTCACTAGAACCCAAAAATCCACTTAATATTCCATTAAAATGCAAATCAAGTTTTTTCCATTCGTTTATATAGCTTTGCATATTTTGGGTGTAATCATTAAAATAAAAGCTTTCAAAACCTGTGTGGTTTGAAAATATAGAAGTAGGTAACGGACAACACTGAATTTTAAGCGCAGATATAATAGGCATAGCCGCCGCAATAGAGCAGCGACCAAACCCGCAATAATCATTTATAACTGCAATTTTCTTTTGATGGTTGTGCATAAATACTCCTAAAGTTATAGTGAATCAATATATCTTATTGCTTCAATGGCCGCAGTAGCACCATCAGCAGTAGCTGTAGTAACCTGTCTTACAGCTTTTGTTCTGCAATCACCAGCAACAAAAATACCTTTTGTTGTAGTTAGACAGTTTTCTGTAGCATCAACGTAACCGCGCTCATCTAATTTTGCAATATCTTTAAAGTTTTCGTTTTCAGGCTCTAAGCCAATTGCAACAAACATACCGTCTACATTAAGGGTTTTAATTTCACCACTTTTAAGGTTTTGTATGTTTATAGCAGAAAATTCATCTGTGTCTGCAATAGAGTTTACCACAGTTCCCAGTATAATTTCAATATTTTTTCTTGAATTAATTATTTCTTGTAGCTTTGCTTCGCCGGTTAAAAAGTCAAGATTTTGAATTACGTATACTTTTTTGCTTGTTTCAGAAAGTAAAATTGCTTCTTGTAGTGCAGAGTTACCGCCACCAATTAAAGCTACGGTTTTGTCTTTGTAAAATGCACCGTCACAAACAGCACAAAAAGAAATACCTTCTCCAATAAACTTTTCTTCGTTTGGCAAATTTAAACGTCTGTGTTTAGCGCCTGTAGCAATAATTACTGCGTTAGCTTCAAAGCAACTGCCTTCTTCGGTATAAACTTTTTTAATGTCACCGTCTTCAATTTTAATGGCGGTTTCAATTTCAACGTCTGCACCAAGAGATAGGGTTTGTTCCACCATTTTATCAGCAAGTTCGTTGCCGCTTAAAGATTCAAAGCCCGGATAATTTTCAATTTTAGGTGAGAATGTAATCTGACCGCCAAAAACTGATTTTTCTAATAATAAAACGCTTTTGTTGGCTCTGCGCGCATATATTGCCGCAGTTAGTCCTGCAGGACCTGCTCCAATAATTATAATATCGTACAAAATTAACACCTCAGTAAAAAACGGGCGATAACGCCCGTTTAGTTATTAATTAGAATAGTTTTGAATAAATGCCTTAACGTTTGAAATTGCAGCGTGTTTCTCAATTTCACCGTCTTTAACCACTACAATAGTAGGAGCCTGTTTAATTCCTAAAGACTCTGTTAATTCACGGTTATCTTCGGCATAAAGTTTTTTGTAAACAATATCTGTTTTAGCAAGTAATGCCTCAGCTATTTTACAGTTAGGGCAGGTTTTAGAAGCAAACATATAAATTCCGTCTGCTAAAACTGCACTATTTTGTTCTTCACACGCACAAGTAACTTCTTCTTTTGGTCCTTCGTGTGTTAAAACACTTGTTGCAATGTTGTATGTTTTTCTTTCTTTGTATTCTTGGCTCTTACCGTCGTTCCAGTTTTTAACGGGACGATAGTAACCTGTAATACGACTGTAAACTTCAGCTTCTTTACCGCATGTTGGACAGGTAAAATGTTCACCTGCTAAATAACCGTGGTCGGCGCATACAGAATATGTAGGAGAAATGCTGTAGTAGGGAAGTCTGTAGTTTTCAGCAATCTTTCTAACGATTGATGCTGCAGCCTTCCAGTCAGGTAGCTTTTCACCTAGATATGCGTGGAATACAGTACCCGAAGTATAAAGTGTTTGAAGTTCGTCCTGAACGTCTAAAGCAGTAAAAATATCGTCTGTATAGCCTACGGGTAGGTGAGAGCTGTTGGTGTA
>JAZNNZ010000239.1:0-7320 GCA_045580525.1 Acutalibacteraceae bacterium | reverse complement strand
GGACGGTCTTACCCTTTGCAAAGAATTAAGAAAATTGTCTTCTACTTTGGGTATTATTATGCTAACCGCAAAAACTCAGGAAATGGATAAAATAAGCGGTCTTATGCTTGGCGCTGACGACTACATTACAAAGCCATTTTCTCCAAGTGAACTACTTGCCCGTGTAGATTCTCTTTACCGCAGAGTTGAAATTATTAAGGGTAAAAGCGGAGCGTCTGATGAAATTGTACTTGGCGATTTTGCCCTTAATTTAAGAAAAAGAACCCTGCTTAAAAACGGTAAGAACATTGAACTTACACAGGTTGAATTTCAAATTATTGAATTTCTGTTTTCTAACCCAAACGTTGCACACTCACGTGCAGACATTTTAGATAAGGTTTGGGGCGACGAATATTTTGGTGAAGAAAAAATAGTTGACGTTAACATTAGAAGACTGAGAATTAAGGTTGAAGACGACCCAAGTGAACCCAAATATTTAATGACCGTTTGGGGTATGGGTTATAAGTGGAACACAAAATAATGTTTCTAAGGGTGGGTTCTATTCCCTTCTGCAAATAAAAATGCAAAATGCGTATGCGTTTTAAAAAACCCAAAAAATATAACGCGAAAGTAGGTGTATTATGAAATTTCAATTAAATCCTAACGGCATTACAAAACGTTGGCTTTTTAATGTTATGATTGTGGTTGCAATAGTTGTTATTGCGATTGAAGTTTTAATATGCCTTTTGGTTTCGTCGCACTTTACAACAGCGGTTAAAAATTCCGCTAACGAAATGTGCACCGGCTATAATTCGCTTTCCACCTGCGCAAAAGAAGACTATATGAATATTGCGCGTGAATATATTGAAAACTTTAGTTTTAAAGACAAGATTGAAATTGATATTATTGATTCAAACGGTAACGTAATTATTACTTCTACCGGTTTTACAGAATCGGGTAAAGATATGCCCGACTATAAACTTGCCAAAAAGGATGCCGGCGGCTACGCAGAATATAGCGGCGTACTCCCTACAGGAGAAAGCTATATGGCAGGCACCCAGATTTTATCAGATTTTGGTTCAGGTTCTAACGGTGCTATACGCTGGGTTGTATCTATGACCAGCATTAACCGCCGCGTATTTTTAATTAATATGATTGCCATTGTGGTTGGTCTTGGCATTATTATTTTTGCGGCGCTTTCAGGTCTATACTTTATTAACTCAATTGTACGCCCCGTGCAAGAAGTTGGCGCAATTTCAAGACGTATTGCAATGGGCGATTTTAAAGCAAGAATTGAAAAAACCTCTGACGATGAAATTGGTGAACTTATTGACGGTATTAACTACATGGCAAGTGAACTTGAACACACCGAAGAAATAAAAAACAACTTTATTTCAAGCGTTTCTCACGAACTGCGCACCCCCTTAACCGCTATTCGCGGGTGGGGCGAAACCGCAAAAATGAGCATTGAAGCGGGAGATAAAGAGCTTGTTGATAAGGCGCTTGACGTTATTCTTTCAGAAGGTGAAAGACTTTCTTCTTTGGTTGAAGACCTATTAGACTTTTCAAGAATGCAAACCGGCAGACTTTCGGTTAATATGCGTGAAATTGATATTACCACAACAATAAAATCTGCTGTTAATATGTATATGGAACTTGCAAAGCAACAAGAGAAAGAACTTGTTCTTACTTTACCTGAAGGCTTTTCTCCCGTTGTTGCCGACCCCGACAGACTTAAGCAGGTGTTTATTAACGTTATTGACAACGCCATTAAATACACCGAAAAGGGCGGTCACATTTTAATTAACGCTTTTGAAGAAGAAGCCTGTATTACCGTAAAGGTAAGCGACACCGGTGTGGGTATACCCGAATCTGATTTGGACCGCGTTAAAGAAAAATTCTTTAAGGCTAACCAGACCGTAAGGGGTAGCGGCATCGGCCTTGCTGTTGCAGACGAAATTATGAGACAGCATAACGGACTGTTACTGCTTGAAAGCACCGAAGGAGTTGGCACCACCGTTTCAATTGTTGTGCCGACAATTACAATAAAGAAAGAAGAAAACAATTAGTGAAAAAATGTGTTAGCATTGGCGGACAGGCTCTTATTGAAGGCATTATGATGAAGGGCCCTGAAAAAACCGTTATGGCGGTCCGCGGTAAAGATAAAAATATTATTTTAGAAGAATTAAATCAGATATCGGTTACTAAAAAATACAAAATTTTAGGTCTTCCTATTATTCGCGGAGTTATCAATTTTGTTGAGTCCATGATTTTTGGCTACAAAGCGCTTATGCGTTCTGCCGACCTTTCGGGCTTTACAGATTTAGAAGAAGAAAACTCTAAAATGAGTGAAAAACAGCAAAGCGCTCTTATGAACGCGCTTATGGTAATAGCATCCGTTTTGGGTGTGGGACTGGCCTTGGTATTATTTATGTTTTTACCCGCCTTTATTTTTAACCTTATAAACAGTGCTGCGGGAGAAAGCATTTCTGCTTTAAGGGCTCTTTTTGAAGGAATTTTAAAGATTATTATCTTTTTGGTTTATATTGTTTTGGTTTCTCGCACACCAGACATTAAAAGGGTGTTTATGTACCACGGTGCTGAACACAAAACAATCTTTTGTTACGAAAATAATTTAGATTTAACAGTAGAAAATGTTAAAACACAAAGTCGTTTTCATCCGCGCTGCGGCACTTCTTTTATGGTAGTAATGCTGCTTGTTGGCATTTTAATTACCTTTGTGGTTCAAACACTTTTCCCGTCTGTTACAAAAATAATTTGGCTTTGGGTTTTAATTAAAATTTTAATAATGCCAATTATTTGCGGTGTTGGCTATGAAATTATAAAGTTTTGCGGCAGACACGACGGTGTAGTGGTTAAAATTCTTTCCGCACCGGGACTATGGATGCAACGCATTACTACGGTAGAACCCAGCGATGATATGATTGAAATTGCAATAGCCGCTTTTAAAGAGGTTTTACCCAAAGAAAAGGCAGAAAATGCCGATGCTTAAAATTGAAATTGAAAACATTTTAAAGCAAAATAAAATTTCAGATTACCGCTTTGAAGCTAAAGAGCTTTATAACGCCTTTAAGGGTGAAGATTTAAAAAGCGCGATAAACCGCAGAATTAATGGGGAGCCGCTGCAATATATTTTGGGTGAGTGGGAATTTTATTCTTTACCGTTTTTTGTGGGAGAAGGCGTTCTTATTCCCCGCGCAGACACCGAAACCCTTGTAGATCTTGCCTTAAAAGAAATAAAACCAAACGATCGCGTTATTGATTTATGTAGCGGCAGCGGTGCTATAGCGATATCTTTAGCAAAAAATTCAGCCGCTAAAGTTTACGCTTTGGAAAAATATGAAAAAGCGCTTAAATATTTAGAAAAAAACGTTGCATTAAATAATGCAGACGTTACCGTAATTTGTGAAGATATTTTTAAGTTTAATCCGCAAGAAAAATTTGACATTATTGTGTCTAACCCACCGTATATAAAAAGCAACGAGCTTTCTTATTTGCAAAAAGAGGTTCAGTTTGAACCTAAAACAGCGCTTGACGGTGGACCCGACGGACTTATATTTTACCGCCATATTGCAACCTTTATAAAGCATTTGAATGTTGGTGGCAAAATTATGGTTGAAGTTGGCTTTGATCAGGCGCAAGAGGTGGCCGAAATTTTTAAAAATGCAGGACTAACCGTTAGCATACACAACGACTTAAACGGTGTGCAAAGGGTAATTATTGGGACTTTGCTCGGTTGAAAACAAGCCAACCTGCATATAAAATAAAGATGTAAACAAAACTTATTTTAAGGAGAACATAAAAATGGCAGATGAAAGAAATAAAGCATTAGAAACCGTGTTATCACAACTTGAAAAGAAGTTTGGCTCCGGCACAGTTATGAAGCTTGGAGACAACACAAAAATGAATGTTGAGCATATATCTTCGGGCTCATTGGCTTTGGATATTGCTTTAGGTATTGGTGGCCTACCACGCGGCAGAATTACCGAAATGTACGGTCCCGAATCAAGCGGTAAAACCACCTTAGCGCTTCACGCTGTTGCAGAAGCACAAAAGATTGGCGGCATTGCGGCCTTTATTGACGTTGAACATGCGCTTGACCCTGTATATGCAAGAGCACTTGGTGTTGATATTGATAATCTGCTTGTTTCTCAACCCGATAGCGGTGAACAAGCTTTAGAAATTGCAGAAAGCCTTATTCGTTCAAACGCTATTGATATTATTGTTATTGACTCTGTAGCCGCCCTTACACCAAAAGCTGAAATTGAAGGTGAAATGGGTGACACATTACCCGGTCTTCAAGCAAGACTTATGAGCCAGGCTATGAGAAAGCTTTCGGGTGTTATTTCAAAATCTAACTGTGTTGCAATCTTTATTAACCAATTGCGTGAAAAAATCGGCGTTATGTACGGTAACCCCGAAACCACCACTGGTGGTAGAGCATTAAAGTTCTATGCTTCTGTCAGAATTGATATTAGAAGAACCGAAACTTTAAAGAACGGTAGCGAAATGATTGGCTCACACACACGCGCAAAGATTGTTAAAAACAAGGTGGCTCCACCCTTTAAAGAAGCAGAATTTGATATTATCTACGGTAAGGGTATTCAAAGAGAGAGCGAACTTATTGAAATGGGCATGAAGGCGGGTATTGTTGAACGCGCCGGTGCATTTTATAGCTATGACGGTGAAAGACTTGGCCAAGGCAAAGAAAATTCTAAAGCGGTGCTACTTGAAAATCCTGCACTTGCTAAAGAAATTGAAGACAAGATTATGGCCCATTTTACCAAAACCGAAGAAGAGGTTAAAGAAGTGGCTGCTCCCGTTAAAAAGGAAGAGCCTGTTAAAGCACCCAGAAGAAAAATCAGCATTGACGTTGCAGTGGATGACGACTAATGGTTGTTATTAAAAAAGAATATAATAAAGGAAGAGTAATACTCGTTTTTGACGACGGTACAAAGTCTATTGAGCTTTCAAAGGCGGTAGTTTATGAAAAAGGGGTTAAAATTGGCTCTGTTTTTACAGAAGACGAGCTTTATAATCTAACCCTTCTTTCTGAACAAAAAAGAGCATATAACAGAGCCCTTTATTATATTTCTAAAAGCAATATGTCAAGCGGATATTTAAGAAAAAAGCTTGATAAAAAGTTTATGGACGAAGCGGTCGATTATGCCATAAATAAGGTGTTGGAGCACCGCTTTATAATAGACAGCGACTACGCTATTCATTTAGCAGAAAGGCTTTTAAATGAAGGGCGCAGTAAAAAAGAGATTATTGATAAAATGTATTATAAGGGCTGCAAAAAGCAGGATATTGATTATGCGGTATCTTTACTTGAGTTTGATGAAGAAGCCGATATAATTTCTCTTATAAACAAAAAATACAAACAAAAGCTTTTTGGCGAAAATGGAGAACAAAAGGTTGCCGCCGCTCTTATGAGACGCGGCTTTTCGCCATATTTGGTTAAAAAAATTATAAAGCAGGAACTAGATAAAAATGATTAAGGTTGGAATGATTTCACTTGGTTGCCCCAAAAACCAGGTTGATGCCGAAATAATGCTGAAAACTTTAGAAGATGGTGGTTTTACTCTTACAAACCGTGAAGATGACGCCGATGTTATTATTGTTAACACCTGCGGATTTTTAGAGTCTGCGGCAGAAGAAGCAATTGAAGCCATTTTAGAGGCCGCAAGTTACAAAACCGCCGGTGTTTTAAAGCTTTTAGTGGTTACAGGATGTTTGGCAGAACGCTATAAAAACGATATTTCGGCAGAAATTCCGGAAGTTGACGTGGTTGTAGGTCTTGGCTCTAATAAAGATATTGTAGAAATTATTCAAAACGCCCTGGGCGGTAAAAAAGAGAACCGTTTTGGCAATAAATTGGACCTTCCGCTTTGTGGTAACCGCGTACTTACAACACCCAATTATTTAGCCTATATAAAAATTGCAGAAGGCTGTTCTAACTGTTGCAGTTACTGTGCAATTCCTTCTATTCGCGGTCCTTTCAGAAGCCGCGAGATGAATGAAATTTTACACGAAGCTACCGTTTTAGCGCAAAGCGGTGTTAAAGAGTTGGTTGTAATTGCTCAGGACACCACCCGTTATGGCGAAGACCTTTACGGTAAGCCTATGTTAGCCACTCTTTTAAAAGAACTTTGTAAAATAGACGGTCTTAAAATTATAAGAACCCTTTATACATACCCAGACAGAATTGATGATGAGCTGATTAAGGTTGTAAAAAAAGAGCAAAAACTTGCAAAATATTTTGATATACCCATTCAGCACAGCGAAGACCATATTTTAAAGGCAATGAACCGCCGCACCAGTAAAAAGGAATTAATTGAACTTATTGCAAAGTTAAGAAAAGAAATTCCCGACGTTGCAATAAGAACAACCCTTATTACAGGTTTTCCGGGTGAGACCGAAGAAGATTTTACCAACTTAGCCGAGTTTGTTGTTAACACCAAGTTTGACAAGTTAGGTTGTTTCCCATACTCTCAGGAAGAAGGCACCTTTGCCGCAAAAATGGAAAACCAGGTAGATCTTCAAAAGCGTTATGACCGCGCAGAAAATATTATGAACGAGCAAATTGATATTGCCGCAGAGAAAAACGCCCAAAAGGTTGGCAAAACCTTTGAGTGTATTACCGAGGGGTTTGACGGTGGCTTAAAATCTTATTATGGCAGAACCATGTACGATGCCCCCGAAATTGATGGTAAGGTATTCTTTATATCTAAAGAAAAGCTAAACCCCGGCGATATTGTAATGGTTAAAATCAATGATTTTATTGAGTATGATTTATTAGGAGAGAAAGTGTAATGAATTTACCCAACAAGCTTACCGTTTTAAGAATAATTTTAACGCCGGTATTTTTGGCCTGCTTGCTTATACCATTCCCACACCATATGCTTGTAGCCGCCCTTATTTTTGTGGGCGCATCAATTACAGATGCAATTGACGGAAACTACGCCAGAAAGCACAATTTGGTTACCGATTTTGGTAAGTTTTTAGATCCACTTGCAGATAAAATGCTAACAACCTCTGCATTACTTGGCTTTATTGCTTTAGGTATTGGCAACGGTGTGGTTGTAATTACCTTTATTGTGCTTTTCCGTGAGTTTTTAATTTCTTCACTGCGCCTTACCGCAGTATCCTCCGGTGGCACCGTTATTGCCGCAAACATTTGGGGCAAACTAAAAACCGTAACACAAATGGTTGCAATTATTACCGCAATGGTGTTTGAGTATTTTAAATTTTTAGATAATACATATTTACACCTTTTTAATTCTTCTGCTATTGCATCTGCAAACCCACTTCATATTG
>JAZNNZ010000238.1:0-4339 GCA_045580525.1 Acutalibacteraceae bacterium | reverse complement strand
ATTGTTCAGTGCTTTTAAGTACAAATTTATATAATCTTCAAATCTTGCTTGTCCATCAAAATTTTTCGAAAATTTTATACAAGCTTCACTGCTATAGGGAGTGTTTTGTGTTATTCTCAAAATTTCTTTTTCCATAGCATCAACATCATTTACTTTTACTACAGAACCACAAGTTTCATCAATGCATTCGGGGCTACCACCTGTTTTAAAGGTTACAACAGGTGTACCACAAGCCAATGCTTCAACATTTACAAGCCCGAACATCTCTTCTCGAGTTGGATTAACAAACAAATCGCTAGTTGTATAAATTTCAGCTAACTCTTTTTGATTTTGTGTTCTATGAATTGAAATAATATTAGATGGTAAAAGTTGGTCAATATTCTCATTTGTGCCAACAAGTACAATTTGATAATCATCTGGCAAACGTTTAGAAAGTTCAATAAAAACATCTAAACCTTTGCGTTCCCCCCAGCTATCGGCAACACCTAATAACAGAAACTTATTTTCGCAATTATTCTTTTTGCGAAAATTGCTTTGAGTGGGTTTGAAAACAGAAAGATCTATTCCATTATTTATAACTACGGCTGGATATTTACTCAAAAAGCTTTTACTTACTTGATCATTCAACCATTTTGATGGTGTTATTAGTGTTAAATTAGGTAAATTATCAAACCATTTTTTCTTATCTTTCCATAATTTTTTGGTTAAATCTACCTTGCTTTGCGGATACGCAGATAATTGCGGACAATTAAAGCAACCATTTTTCCATTTATCGCACTGTGCCATAACAAAATGCGGACATTTTCCCGTAAATGTCCAACAATCGTGCAAAGTCCAAAAAATTTTAGCATTACTTTTCTTTAAATACTTAAAAAGCATTGGAAAATTTAAACACCAGTTATGAATATTATGCAGGTGTATAATATCGGGTTTGATTTTTTTGAGCTTTCTGATTAAAGACCATGTTGCGAAATGAGAAAAGTAACCATTTAAACCTGTATAATAACCTAACAAATAATGTAGCGCATGTTCAAAAGGTGTTCCAACATAAGCATGATTTTCATACTTAGTTAAAGGATCCGGATGTTTTATGGCAAATCCCGGCATAGAAAATGTATATGCATTAATACCATTTTCTCTAGCAACACGCGCGGTCTGAAGCATTATTTTGCCAGTACTTCCATTTGAAACCATGTTGATTAATGCAAGTTTCATGAAAACATCCTTTCTCTTGATTTAAAATATTGAAAAATTGTTAAGATTTTTTTGCTTTTATTTTAGAAATTATTCTAGTTATAACCCATAACCCGACCATAACTGTAAACCCAATACAATTTTCACCAGTTTGGAACATTTGATTATTCGCGGAAAAATAGAAAATCATTGTTGAAAAACCAAAAAATGAAACTAAGGCAAATGGATTATGATTTAGCACAGCATCTTTCCAGCTTAATCCAAACAAAAATCCAATTAAAAGGACTAAAATAATAACACCGAAGAAAGAAATATCTGACGCAGGGTAAACAAAGAATGTCGGCCAACTTAAACCTACAATCCATCCTTCATTTGTAATTTTTGACATATATGTCCGTTCATACATTTGCGCTTCAAACTCTGCTCCACCAAAGAACTTAGAAACATTATGTCTTATAAAATCAGAAAATCCTAGTCCATAGCTACTTGTAAAGTCTTGTTCCATAGCTAAAGACAAGCCATAATAACCATGACAAAAATAACTTGTTAAATAATTAAACATAGGTTGAATTTTTTTAGGAACAATCTTATAAAAAATGGAATTTTCTCTTTCGGTAGCAACAGAAAATGATGCATAACCATTTACCGTAGATTCTAAATCAACTCCAGATAATGCATGTTTATCATTCAACTTATTTATTAATTCTTCTTGTGAATTTGTATTTACACCATCACCTAAGTAAACATCGGTAGACAATCGATTCTTCATAGCATTGGAATAATATGCAAAGAACAATACACAGACACATAAAATTATTGCAATAAACTTCGTAAAATGTTTGGCATTCGCCTTAAAACCTTTTTTCTTTTCAGTAAACATTAAAATTACAAGAAATATTATAATTTGCATTGCTGTGTCCGCAACTTGCTTTGTAACTCCTTGCGAAATACTTAAGCAAACGTTTAATATAATAACCACAATACCCGATATAAAAGCAGGTTTGGTTAATCTTGATTTATAGAAAAAAGTTATTGGCATAATAGCCATTGTAAACGGAGCCAATATCATTCTAATGTAAAATAAATACTTAGGAGCATACGCAGAATAATATTTTCCTAGTTGATATGCTAAACCTGTATTTGTTATGCCTGTATAAACATCCGGATACCATTTACCTGTTCCAAATTTAACTGTTGGAAAATACAAAATTAAAGCTATTGCAACACAAAAATATAAGAAGTGACTTACATTAATTTTCATAACTTTATGCTGAGTTGCTGATGTTCTATAAACAGCAATTAAATAGCCCAAAATTAATGCTAATGCACAACCAATCGTAAAAGAATAAAACTTCAAATTATTGTGCATGTGCCAATCCAACGGTCCAATTGCAACCAATAAAATAGTGCAGACAAAAAAGCCACCAGCAATAAAAAGTGGAATAAATCTTAAAACGCCTGAATAAGTATATGCAAGCGTATGTTTTTCTTCTGAAGTGAAAAAATTCTTAATATAACCCAACATGCAAATCCCCTATTTTGTGTAACCAACTAATTCCAAAATTCTACCAGATTGAATAATGTTATTTTTATTATTTAAAACAAATTCTTTAGCCATTTGTCCTTTTTTGTGTAAATCGGCTTTAGAATGTTTAAATACCTTTTCTAACGCAGTAGTAACGTCCTGCGGTGTGCTGCCATCAATTGTAAATATGTAATCATAATACTCTTGCGGCATCCCGGGTAATCTTGTTGTAAGAACCGGCGTACCAGACACCATATATTCCATATTTTTTGATGGGAAAGAGTATTTTGCAAATTCCATGTCGGTTGGACGAGCATTAACTAAAACCATAGCTTTAAGTTCGTTTTCTACCGCTTGTTTTAGCGGAATCATACCACCAAAAATTATACGTTTATCTATTTCTGCTGCTTTTTGAATATCAGGTGCATAATCACCGTCTCCAAAAATCCACAGTCTCACGTTATCATTTTTATACGCCATAAAACCTTCAACAAGATTTTTAAGTCCGTACTGCGCACGTAAGGCACCTGCATACATAATTGCTGACTCGGCCGCTTTGTCTTCAATACTATTTGGCATATCTTCCATATTAATATCCACAAGACCTTCCATAACAATATGCGGTTTCTTTTGTGGATTAACTACTTCGTTCATTTGCTCTGTTAGCAAAATAAAGGAATCTAATTTTGAATAACTGTTTTGCGCCACTTTACGAGCAAGTCGGCGTGTTAGACTAACGTTTTGAGCATCTCTTGCGTCTTTAACGTCGCCCATATAATCATAAATGTCGCAAAAAATTGCGGTTTTATGACACTTTTTTCCGATGGCCGCTAGTACAAACGGATGTGCTGTAATATATGCGGCATCCATAACAACAGCGCGTTGTTTACCTCGAGTTTTCATTAAAAACTTTAGAGATTTAAAGAAAAATCCTAACCCGATCATTAAATGCTTAATTATAGGAAGATTAATAAAACCAATATGATCATAGATTAAATTTTCACTTACCTGCTCTTTGACTCTTGGCCAAAACAAGCCTTTATGGGTACTATGGCTAACGCTACGACCAACCAAAGAAGTAACATTAACTTCATCGCTGCTTATCATACCGTTTAATATTAAAGTGTGAAATTTAAAACCCGATTCGTTCATACCGTATATAAAGCCTGTTTTAAACAGTGCTTTAATTCTATCAAACTCTTTTGGAGACGGTACTGAAGAAATATATAAAACTTCCATTTATTCACCCTATAACTCAATTTTTTAAATCTAATAATGCTTTAAGTACTGCTTCTTTGTTCTGTTCAACAACAACCGCACCATACATATTGGCAATTTCTTCACAAGCAGTATCTTTATAAACAATTGCATTGGTACCGCAATAAAGCGCTTCTACCGTTGTAAGACCAAATGTTTCTTCTTTACTTGGGTTTACAAACACATCTGCGGTTGTATAAATTTCAGCAAGTTCTGTTCCACTATTAGTGCGTTCTATACCAATAATGTTTTGCGGTAGGTTTTTAATTTGAGATTCTGTTAAACCAACTAAAACAACTTGATAATCATTACTTAAATTGTTTGCTAACCAATAAAAAGTACTTAATCCTTTTTGTTCTGTCC
>JAZNNZ010000237.1:0-3258 GCA_045580525.1 Acutalibacteraceae bacterium | reverse complement strand
TGTAGTCTTGCAATATCACCCATCAGATAATAAAAACCGTTTCCTGCAACCCTTCTTGCGCTATCAAGGTCAATACCATTAAAACGCTCCATAATATCGGTATGGTATGGTACTTCAAAATCGGGTGTTACTGCTTCACCGTAACGCTTTACTTCAACGTTCTCGCTGTCATCTTTACCAATTGGAACCGATGGATCAATAATGTTTGGAATAACCATCATTATTTTTTTGATTCTTTCGTTGAGTTCAGCTTCTTTTTGTTCAAGTTCGGCTAGTCTTTGAGCGTTTTCTGCAACTTCTTTTTTCTTAAGTTCTGCTTCTTCACGAAGTCCCTTTGCCATAAGACCGCCAATTTCTTTTGAAATGCGGTTACGAGAACCACGAAGCCCATCGGCTTCTCCTTTAACCTGACGATTTTCTTCGTCAAGTGCAATTACTTCGTCCACTAGCGGTAATTTGCTGTCTTGAAATTTATTTTTAATGTTTTGTTTAACAATTTCAGGGTTTTCTCTTAAAAACTTAATGTCTAACATTTATATAACCTACCATTCTCTATCTGTTAAGCGCTTTGCAATATCGCTTAATTCTTCCTTGTTATAAAACTCAATTGTAATTGTGCCCTTACCATTTTTCTTTGAGTTGATTTTAACCGCGCGGCGCATTGCATTTTTCAGTGCAATTGCGGTTTCATCATAAAAACGGTCTTTAATTTCAGGTATATCAATTTGTTTTGTAGGAGCCGCTTTAAAGTTTTCAATATCTCTTACACTGGCTCCGTTAATAGCCGCTTTAAGCGCATCTTCACGTAGTCTTATATCTTCAATAGAAAGCAATGCTTTGGCATGTCCCAAAGAAATTTTACCTTCTTTTAAAGCTCTGCGAGAAAGCGAATCTAAATTAAGCACCCTTAACGAGTTTGCAACGTAGCTGCGGCTCTTATTAACCTTTTTTGCAACCTGCTCTTGAGTAAGACCAAGCTCTTTAATTAAACTACTGTAGCCTTCGGCTTCTTCAATGGGGTTCAAATCTTCACGTTGAAGATTTTCTATTAAAGCGATTTCCATAACTTCTTCATCTTTAAAGTCACGAATAACTGCTTTAATGGTGCTTAACCCCGCTTTTCTTGAAGCGCGCCAACGACGTTCACCCGCAATTATCTGATAACGTCCGTTTGTAAGTGGGCGCACCAAAATCGGCTGAAGCAAACCGTGCTCTTTAATTGATGAAGCAAGTTCATCAAGCGCTTCTTCTGCAAAATCCTTACGTGGTTGATTTTTGTTTGGTTCAACCTCCATAATGCGTAGCTCTACACTACCCGTAGACTCTGTATTATCTGAAAAAAGCGAATCTAAACCGCGTCCGAGACCGCCTATTTTAGCCATCACTATTCCCCTTTACTAAAAAGCTTTTTTATTTCTTTTAATAAATTCTTTTGCTAAATCGTTGTATGCATTTGCACCCTTAGAGTGCTTATCGTAATACTGAATGGGCTTACCGTAAGAAGGCGCCTCTGAAAGACGAACCGCTCTTGGAATTACCGCGCTATAAAGCTTGTTACCAAAGAACTTCTTTATTTCTGCTACAACCTGACGTGTAAGGTTTAAACGACCATCGTACATTGTAAGCAATACGCCTTCAAGCTCAATTAAGGAATTGTATCTTAACTTAACCTGTCTTACACTTGCTATTAGCTGACTTAACCCTTCAAGCGCAAAATATTCACACTGAATTGGCACTAAAAAGCTGTCACTTGCGGTTAATGCATTTATTGTAATAATGCTTAATGAGGGTGGGCAATCAATAAAAATAAAATCATAATTATCTCTTACCGAAGCTAATGCATTTTTAAGGGCGTTTTCACGGGAAGAAATAGAAATAAGTTCAATTTCAGCACCCGCTAAATCCATGGTTGTGGGAATAACATCTACGTTTTTAAAATTGGTTTTAATTATTACTTCGTTTGCAGTAGCTCCACCCATTAAAAGCGTGTAGCTTGTGTTTTTTGTGCTTTTTGAAATACCGTATGCCGTTGTGGTATTGCCCTGCGGATTTAAATCAATAAGCAGCACCTTTTTCCCGGCAATTACTCCTGCGGCCGCCAGATTAACTGCTGTGGTGGTTTTACCAACCCCACCCTTTTGATTTACAATAGATATTATTTTACCCATAAATTTTCCTTTAATAAATTTTAATTATAACCCATTGGGTTGTTTTCTTGCCAACGCCAGGTGTCAACACACATTCTTTCAACGTCATATTCAGCTTCCCAACCAAGTACTTCTTTTGCTTTATTTGGAAGTGCATAAACCGTTGCAAGATCACCCGGGCGACGTGCCACAATTTTAAACGGAACTTCTTTGCCACTTGCTTTTTCAAAAGCATTTTTAAGCTCTAATACGCTGGTACCCTTACCTGTACCTAAATTAAAGGCTTCACAACCGGTTGCTTTGAGTACATATTCAACAGCCTTTACGTGACCGCGAGCAAGGTCAACTACGTGTATGTAATCTCTTACTCCTGTACCATCAGGTGTGTTATAATCGTCACCAAAAACCGAAAGCTCTTTTAAACGACCAACCGCAACCTGTGAAATGTATGGCATAAGGTTATTGGGTATACCGTTGGGGTCTTCACCAATAAGTCCGCTTTGGTGTGCGCCGATTGGATTAAAGTAACGAAGAAGCGCTATGCTCCATTCTTCACTAACCGCTAAATCGCGTAAAATTTCTTCAATAAATAATTTTGTTTTGCCATATGGGTTAATAGCGCCAAGTGGCATATCTTCTCTTAATGGCATTTCTTCTTGTGTGCCATAAACCGTAGCAGAAGAAGAAAATACTAATCTTTTACAGTTGTTTTCACGCATTACTTCGCAAAGAACAAGTGTTGAAATAAGGTTGTTATCATAATATTCCAACGGTTTTGCAACGCTTTCTCCTACAGCTTTAAGTCCTGCAAAGTGAATAACCGAATCAATTTTTTCTGTTTTAAAAATATTATCAAGAGCTTTTTTATCTCTTAAATCAATCTCATAAAATTTAATGGTTTTGCCTGTAATGGTTTTTAAACGGTTTAGTACTTCTTTTTTGGAATTGCAAAGGTTATCTGCAACAACAATATCATACCCTGCATTAATAAGCTCAATACAAGTGTGTGAACCAATAAAGCCTGTACCGCCCGAAATTAAAACTGCCATAAAAACGCTCCCTTATTTAATATAATTAATAAATAATATATAGTTATAATAATTTTACTTTT
>JAZNNZ010000236.1:0-5515 GCA_045580525.1 Acutalibacteraceae bacterium | reverse complement strand
CCTGCAAATGAATAAATACCATAGGTAAATACCACGGATACTAAAGCAGATACAACGCCAATTATTACGCCTTCAATAAGGAATGGCCAACGAATAAACCAGTCTGTAGCGCCAACAGCTTTCATAATGCTTATTTCAAGCTTACGGTTATACATTGTAACGCGAATTGTGTTACATACAATAACCAAAGCAATAATCATTAAAATAGCAATAATCCAGAAACCTGCAATTTCAATAGCGTTTTTAATGCTAACAATTTTTTCAGCAACATCATCGGCAGAAACTACTGTATCTACGCCTTTAACCTTTGCAATAGCATCTCTGGCTTTGATGTGATTTTCAAGTGAAGTTAATGTAACTCTTGCACACATTGAAAGTGGATTTTCATCACCATCTAAATACATTAAATATTTAGCATCACCATCAACAAAGTTTTCTTTATAATCTTCTAATGCTTGTTCGGCAGAAATAAATTCAACCTTTTCAACATATTCAAGCTTTTCAATTTCTGCACAAACAGCTTTTGCTTCTTCTTCGTTATGAACTGAATAGTCGGCATCGGTTATTTTGTCTTCTTCAACAATATCGGAACCATCAATTGGGAATAAAACGCTGTTTTTATCTTCTAAATAGGCCATTACAACGTTTTCTTTTTCTAATGATGACATTGCAGTATTAAGGTTTGCAGTTAATAAAATTGCAACGCCAATAATTGCCATACAAGCAACTAAAACACCAACAGATGCTAAAGACATAAGTCTGTTAGCCCAAATGTTTTTGAAGCCTTCACGGGTAAGATATTTAAAACTACTAGATTTCTTCATTTTCTATACCCTCCGCATTATCAGCAACGATTCTGCCGCCTTCAAGCATAATTACTCTGTGGTGGAAGTCGCGCACTAAGTTGTGTTCGTGTGTAACCATTAAAACGGTAGTACCCGCACGGTTAATTTGATTTAAAAGTTCCATAATTTCATATGACATATTTGGGTCAACGTTACCGGTAGGCTCGTCCGCAATTAAAAGCTTAGGGCGGTTGATAATTGCACGGGCTAATCCCACACGTTGTTGCTCACCACCGGAAAGCTGATCGGGTAATGCTCTTGCACGATGCTGTAAACCAACAAGATTTAAAACCTTTGAAACTTCACGACGAATTGTAGCTTTATCAGCGCCAACAACGTGCATTGCAAAAGCAACGTTATCAAAAACGTCCATAGTTGGAATAAGTCTGAAATCTTGGAAAACAATGCCCATTGTTCTACGATACATAGGAATTGTTTTTCTCTTCATTTTATTAAGGTTATAACCATTAACTATAATTTCACCGGCATTTGCTTTTTCTTCGCGCATAATAAGCTTCATAAAGGTACTTTTACCTGCACCGGAAGCACCAACAACAAAAACAAATTCGCCTTCATTAATTCTTATATTAACGTCAGATAAAGCGTGTGTATTACCGTTTGGATAGGTTTTAGATACGCCTCTGAATTCTATTAATGGACTTTCATAAACAATATTTTCGGTATCTATTTTAACTCACTCTTTTCTATTAAAATTTAACGGGATTGCTCTTTAAATATTTCTTAACCATTAATGCAATTTTAAAGATAATTGCATGATCAAACTCTCTTAAATCAAGACCTGTGATTTTTTTAATCTTTTCTAAACGATAAACTAAGGTGTTTCTATGTACAAACAATTTTCTTGAAGTTTCAGAAACGTTTAGGTTGTTTTCAAAGAAACGTTGGATTGTAAACAATGTTTCTTGATCTAAGCTTTCAATTGAACCACGCTTAAATACTTCACGTAAGAAGGTTTCACAAAGTGTGGTGGGAAGCTGATAAATCAAGCGAGCAATACCTAAGCTCTCATAATTTACGATGCTTTTTTCTGTATCAAAAACCTTACCAACTTCTAATGCAAGTTGCGCGTTTTTGAAAGAAAGTGCTAAATCTTTAAGATTATCAACAACAATACCAATACCGCAAACAGCGTGGGTATAAAATTCACCCGCAAGTGTGTCTACAATGCTTTTTGCAAGTTTTTCTAAATGCTGTGCCTCAATATTGGAATTAATTTCTTTAACAAGCGCAATATCCGTTTCGCTGATATTTATAACAAAATCTTTATTTTTATCGGGGAATAAATTGCTGATAATGTCGCAAACAGAAATATCATTTTTAGAGATTAATCTTATAAGTAAAACAACTCTATTTGTTTCATTATTAAAATGAAGCTCTCTTGCCTTTAGATAAATATCACCAGGTAAAATATTATCTAAAATGATATTTTTGATAAAGTTGCTTCTGTCATATTTTTCATCATAATAATGCTTAATATTTTGTAAAGCAATTGCTAAAACCGCGGCATATTTTGCAGCTTGTGGATCTGTACCTTCAACAAAAATTGTTGAGTGATCAACGCCTGTAGTTGAAAATGGTTTGTATGTATAATGACCACTAACAAATGCATCTTCACTCATAGTAGAAATTGTATCTAGTTCTAAAGTTTCACCAATACGCGGAAGATCACTACACGCAATAATAGTATTATTTTCATCGATAACACCTATTGTGCGATCAATTGCTTCCTTCATTTGATGAACAACGCCTTGATAAAGTCTGTTAGACATCCTAAATCCCCCATTAATTATATAATAATATTAATACATAGACTTACATAATATATTGTACACAAAAAACGAACAAAAAGCAAGATATAATTTCTAAAAAGTTACAAAAAAGTTACAAAATTGTTTTATTTTTTAATGTAAATAAAAAAGCCACCAAAAATGGTGGCTTTAAATAAATATTTATTTTGAAATTCCGTAAATGTAAACACCGTTTTCTACTAGTTTGTTTTGTAGTTCTTTAACGTTAATATCAACAAAACTGTTACCGCATTTTATTGCAAATGCAGCCGCAGTACCACAAGCTTGACCGGTTAACATACAAGTACCTTGAATACGTGTTGAGCTCATTGCAACGTGGTCAGCTGAAATTAATCTGCCTGCAACCGAAAGGTTCTTACACTTTTTAGTGATAAGTGTGCGATATGGAATGCTATAAAAATCACCCTTAATATTACCGCCTAGAGCTTTACGTTTACCTGTTGGATCGTGAATATCAATAATATATGAACCGTGAGCTATTGTATCATCAAAGGTTACGCAGTCAATTGCATCATTACCGGTTAGCATATATTCACCAGAAAGTCTTCTGCTTTCACGAATTCCCAATGAGCATGCGCTGTCCATTAAATACGAGTTTTCAAAACCGGGAACAAAGTGTTGTAAATAAGATACAATAGCTAAAACTTGACGACCCGCTTTTACTTCGGCATCGGCATAGCAAAGTGGGTCGGTTGGGTTAACGCCAATAACACGTGACATATTGATAACCGCTTCGTTTTTACGAAGACTTCTACATAGCCAAACACGTCCTTGAGGCATTGGAACAACATCGCTATCATCTACTTCAAATCCTAAAGTGTTAACATATTCCCACTTTAAGAAATCTTCTTTAGTGATTCCTAACATATCATATGTAATGGTGCGGTTCATAAGCTTTTTGCCTTCTTCAATATCTACACCACCCATGGTAAACATAATTGAACAAGGTTGAACTTGACCCTTATAATCACCGTCAACGTCATCCTTATTGCCTGCGTTAACAACCGATGAAAGCTCGCCATCGCCGTTGCCATAAACCATTGTTGCTTTTGTTCTATATGCAACATCACCGTCACCTGTGCAATCGATAAACAACTTACCTTCAACCTTTTGAACTCCTGCTTTTGTGGCTACCAAAACAGAATTTAAGCTATCATCATCATTTAAAATAGCATCAACTATAAATGTATGGAATAAAACTTTTACACCGGCCTGATATAACATTTCCAATAAAACATATTTTGTTGTATGTAATGAATTTGCAGGCGCTTCTGTTGCCTTGCAAAATTCTTTAGCTTTTTCAATATTTAAATCAACAAATTCTTGGCCGATACCGCCAAATTTAACATTACTTATATTACCGTTCAACGAAGAAATTGGCGCAACTAAACCATTTGTTGCAGCACCGCCAACAACGCCACTTGCTTCTATTAAGCAAACGCTTAAGCCTTCTCTTGCTGCAGCAATCGCTGCCGAAACACCTGCAAGGCCACCGCCTGCTACAACTACATCTGCTGAATATAATGTTTGATAATCCATAAAAATACCTCTTTATAATAATTTTTTTGCTTTTGATGGAGTAATATTAAAATGCTTTTTAAAGCAGGTTGCGAAATATTTAGGATCGGTAAAACCAACAAGTTCTGATACACGTTCAATACTTATGTTTGTATGACCGTTAAGTATGTCCAGCGCTTTATTTAATCTTACGTTTAACAAATATTTGTGAAACGCCATACCGGTTTCTTTTTTGATTTGTCTATTTATATAACTTTCATGATAACTCAAAACGTTAGATGCATCTGATATGGTAATCTGTTTATTATAGTTTTCATCAATATATTTTTTTGCTGATTTACCAACGTGATTTTTTATTTTTTCAGCACTGCTTTCACCAATAAACGCTTTTGCTATTGCGGCGGTTAATAAAGCAGATTTGTATTTTATTGAAGCATTATCATTATTCTCGTTAGAATTGCAGATTTTGAGCAGAATATCTGAAAGACCGTAAACACTTTTAAAACATAAATAATCAAAGGTTTGATCGTTATATAAAAGCTTATACTTACAAATTAAATTTTGCGCATTAAAGCGATTTATTACACTCGGAAAAACACGCGTTGTTAAATTGCTATTATCATTAGTTAAGTCAAAATAAAAAAACAATAATTTGCCGGTCGACTCACTCACTTTATACGGTACACCTGCAGAAATAATTAGTATATCGCGCTTATTTAGGGTTATCTTATTATTTGCGACAACTATTTTTGCACTACCATCTAAAATATAAATAAAACGATGCTCATAGCCACACAGTTTGTTGTTGTGAGAAAGATTGCTAAGGTTCATTGCTGTTCTAACAAAAATGTTTGTGTTATTAATTTCTAAAAAAACAGACATAAAGAATAATTTCTCCTGCGTTAAATTTATAATAGTTTAAATTTTAACTTATTACAACCTTAATTATAACACAAAAGGTTTGAATTTCAACACCATATGGCTAAAAAATATGTAAAAAATTAAATTAAAATATTTATAAGTTTATTGTTGACACCAAAAGAAAACTGTGTTATAATCTTTTGGCACACACGGAGAGGTGTCCGAGCGGTTTAAGGAGCTGGCCTTGAAAACCAGTGACTCGCAAGAGCCAAGGGTTCGAATCCCTTCCTCTCCGCCATTTAATTTAATATTTTTAAAAACGTAACAATTTTGGAGTAGTACTCAAGTTGGTGACGAGGCGCCCCTGCTAAGGGCGTAGGCCGGCTAATCCCCGGTGCGAGAGTTCGAGTCTCTCCTACTCCGCCAGCGTGCCGCTGGACCCAATTCGTCCTTGGGTTCAGT
>JAZNNZ010000235.1:0-1630 GCA_045580525.1 Acutalibacteraceae bacterium | reverse complement strand
AATTTTTAAAGCAAAACCCAAAAATTTTAATTAAGGAACTCAAAAATTCTTATCATTACTACTACGATGAAAATGATTTTAAATTTTTATTAAAGGAATTTGAAAATACCATTAATATTGAAAAAGAAGTTAACAGTTTATAATGCAAAAAGCCGCTTTTAAGCGGCTTTTATTTTTACCAAAAAAATTCTTGCTATGAATAAAAAAATAGTGTAAAATTAAATTATAAAACAAATAGGAGGTCACGTTATGCCAACAGTACATGTTATGAAATACTCAACAAAAAGGAACAACTTATTTTTGCGTGTTGCTATGGGCCACTTTGCCACAAGCAACTGCCACAGCAATTACTATATTGATGTTGTGGCTCAAAAAACGAGACTTTCTGAAGCAAAGGCTGTAGCTGAAGAGCTTCGCTCACACTATTATATGGATACCGTTGTGGACACTATTTTATGTCTTGACGGAACTGAAGTAATTGGCGCTTGTCTTGCTAACAGTCTATCTAAAGCTGACTTTTTAAATATGAACGCCCATAAATCTATTTATGTTGTAACCCCAGAAACTACAGGCAGCGGTCAGTTATTATTCAGAGATAATATTGCACCTATGATTACCGGTAAACACGTTATGATTTTGGCAGTTTCTGTGGCATCCGGTAAAACGGTTGAATCGGCATTTAATGCAGTAAATTATTACGGTGGAACGGTAACCGGTATTTCTTCTATCTTCTCTACCGCAAAAGAGTGCTGCGGCATTCCTGTTCATTCGGTATTTGATCCTAACGATTTAGAAAATTACCAAAGCTACCCCGCGCACGAATGCCCAATGTGCAAAGCGGGACAAAAAATTGACGCTCTTGTTAACAGCCACGGATTTTCAAAGCTATAAACACACACATATATTTACATTTTAAAAGCCGATGGATTTACCATCGGCTTTTTTATCCCAAAAAATATTTATATTCTTCATCGCCAATCATTGAAAAATACTGGTTGTTTCCAACAATTACATGGTCATACAATACAACGTTTATCTTGTTAAGTGCAGACTTTACGTCAGAAGTTGCAAGACGGTCCTGCTTACTTGGTACCGCAAAGCCTTGCGGATGATTATGCGATATTATTGCCCCTGTGGCATTGTATCTTAAGGCGATTTCAATTATTTTACGGCCCGATAAATTCACCGAGTCTATATCACCTACACCCAAAATTTCTTGACCAACAAGCTCTTTTTTATTATTGAACAAATATATTCTTAAAACCTCATGGGTTTCACCACTATATAACTCTTTTACGTATTCTGCAAATTGCTCAAAAGTATTTAGCTTTAACTTTTCCGCACTCTTGCTATTGGCATATCTGCGATAAAGCGGAAGCATAAGTTTAATAAGGGCGGCGGAGTGTTCGCTAATACCACTTACCTGCATAAGCTCTCGCGCAGAGGCATCGAAAATATTATAAAAATTGCCAAAATGATTTATAAGTGTATGTGCTAATTCATTAGTATCTTTTTGCGGTACACTATAAAACAGCAGCATTTCCAATATTTCATGGTCCGGGGTTGAATCACTAAAACCATTGGCTAAAAATTTCTTTTTAACCCTATCTCTATGCCCTTTATGAATATT
>JAZNNZ010000234.1:0-6731 GCA_045580525.1 Acutalibacteraceae bacterium | reverse complement strand
TGGCCCCCGACTTTGCCAAGTCCCACAATTGTTCCAAGAACAATTAAAACGCCACCCATTATTGGCGTGCCTTCTTTGTTTGAATGCCAAGAAGGCCCTTCTTCTAATATTGTTACACCTAATTTTAATTTTCTAAGCATTGGTATTACAGGAAAGCCAAAGAAAAAGGCTACCAAAAAACCAACAACCGCCGCAATTAAAGAGGAAAAATCCATTTTACTTCTTCTCCTTTAAAATATCCGCTACAATTTCTCTTTCATCTAAATGAATTGTACCATAATCTAAAATTTGATAGGTTTCGTGTCCTTTACCCGCAAGAACTATAATGTCCCCTGCTTTTGCATTATCAAGCGCAAATCTTATTGCTTCTGCACGATTTACTATGATTTTGTAAGGGGTAACGGTGTTTTTCATACCTACCACAATGTCTTTAATAATTGATAAGGGTTCTTCTGAACGAGGGTTATCACTGGTTACTACAACGTAATCTGCATTACGCGCGGCTATTTCTCCCATAATGGGACGTTTGGTTGTATCACGGTCGCCGCCGCAGCCAAACACACATATAAGTCTGTTTTTTGGACAGTCTTTAAAGGTTGTTAAAATATTAAGCAAACCATCTGGAGTATGTGCATAATCTATTACAACGGTATAGGGTGTATCGGTTGGAACAATTTCTGCTCTACCCTTTATACCTTTTACGTTTTTAATAGCTAAAGTAATATCTTCGATATTAAAGCCTAAATTCATACAAGCGATAATTGCTGACATTGAATTATATACGCTGAATTTACCCGGTATTGCAAACTTAATACGACTGATACAATTAAAGCCTACAAACTCATAATCTACACCGCGAGCTTTATAATTAATACCCTTTGCAGAATAGGTTGTTGTATCTTCCTTAGCAGAATAGGTTACAACATTACAATTAAGGTCTTTAATAAGTTCTTCACTGTATTTATCATCAACATTTACAACCGCAGTTTTGCACATTGTAAAGAGCTTCTTTTTAGCGGCAAGATAATTTTCCATTGTACCATGGTAATCTAAATGATCACGTGTAAGGTTGGTAAATATTGCAACGTCAAAATTTAAACCATAAACGCGATTTTGATCTAATGCGTGGGATGAAACCTCCATAACCGCATATTCACAACCCGCTTTTACCATTTCTGCAAAAAGCTTATTAAGTTCAAGCGGTGAAGGAGTTGTGTTTTTTGCTTCTACGGAACGGTCACCAATTAAATTTTGAATGGTTCCGATAAGTCCTACCTTTGCGCCAAGCTCCTCTAAAATATTTTTAATAATATAAGTTACCGACGTTTTACCGTTTGTGCCCGTTACTGCAACAAGCTTAAGCTTTTTAGCGGGGTTTCCGTAAAAGTTTGCAGACATATTTGCAAAAGCAATTCTGGCGTTTTCAACAATTACTTGATTTTTTAAGCCTAAATCCTTTTCGCACACTATTACTGCGGCACCCTTTTCTACTGCACTGTTTGCATAAAGGTGTCCATCTTCTTTTGCGCCGCTAATGCATACAAAACAGCTTCCCTTTTTAACCTCTCTGGAATCGCAGGTTAAATCAGAAACTTCTATATCTAATTTGCTTTCCGGTAAAATATCTTTTAATTTCATTTTGCTTCTCACTTTTGCTAATTTTAATGTGTTACGTCTCCGCTTTCGTAGCTTCTGAAGAATACTTCAATGACGGAGCCTTCATCTACTTCGGTGCCTTCCTTTATGCTTTGTGAATAAGAAACAACAACACTTTGTGTTAAGGTGTTACCCTTAAAGGTTACGTTCAACCCTGCGTTAGTTGCAATGGAATTTACTTCTGAAATTGAGCAACCAAGTAGATTTGGTACGGTTACCTTATCGACCGTTGGATTTTCTTCGGTATAAAGAATAACCACACCGTTTTTGTATATTGACTGTGTACTGTTGGGTAATTGCTTTGTAACCGTACTACCTTGACCTACAACAGTATACTGTAACGAAGAATTCGTAAGTGCATTTTTTGCATCACTTAACGATTTGCCAACAACGTTCGGCACCTTTATTGCAAGTGTTGAAAGTTGTTCTTCGTTATATTTTGGTTCGTATCCCAAATAAGGAAGAACGTCGGCAAAAATTTGTCCGCCGACAGGAGCACAGATATTACCACCGTAATATTCATCGCCCGTTGGTTCATCAATTATAACAAGTACTGCAAGTTCCGGGTCATCCATTGGCGCAAATCCTGCAAAGGATGCTACGTAAAGTCCGCCTTCACCTGTTGAATTCATTTTATCAATCTTTTGTGAAGTACCGGTTTTACCGCCGATTTTATAACCTGCTACGTAGGCGTTTTTACCGCCGCCAATTGATACAACGTCGTCTAAAATTCTACAAATAGTTTCTGACGTTTCTTTTGAAATAACCTGTCTTTTAACTACTGTATCAAAATTTTTAACAACGTTTTTCTCGCTATCTATTATTTTGCTTACAACGTGCGGTTCTACTAAATAACCACCGTTTACAGTAGCTGCTAGTGCTGATAAAAGCTGAATGGGAGTAACCTTAAAGGTTTGGCCGAATGAAGCAGATGCTAATTCAACAGGTCCCATATTGCTTTCGCTATAATACTGAGATGTGGCCTCACCCGGTAAATCAATACCGGTTTTACTTGTAAGACCAAATGCATCAAAATATTTTGAGAAAATGTTTGCCCCTATTGTTTGACCAAGTGAAATAAAGAAGGGGTTACAGGAATTTTGTGTTGCTTTTGAAAGGTCTTGAGTACCGTGCCCACCGTCTTTATGACAATTATATTTTTGTCCTGCAACAAATATTGTGCCGGTACAATTGAAGGTGTGATTAACATTAGTTAAGCCTTCTTCAAGAGCAATGGCTTCTGTAATTACTTTAAAAACAGAACCCGGCTCATATGGGTCTGAAATGGTTTTGTTGCGCCACTGACGGTTTCTTAAATCCGAAAGAAGTTTTGTGCGTTCTTCACCTTGAAGTTTATCTACTTCTTGCTTATCAGACTCAGAAAGTGTAAATGGATCATTAGGATTAAAATCACCTTTGGTTGCCATAGCCTTTATTGCGCCGGTTTTAACATTCATAACTAAAACTGCGCCGCGTTCTGCCGGTTTATTATCGGCAACCGCTTGATTTAAATACTTTTCTGCCACGTACTGAATGTAAGAATCGATTGTTGAAACAAGTGAATTACCCGGAGTTGAATCTACCTTTTTCTCATAGGTAAAGGTCATTGCATTACCGTGAGCATTTTTTGCCGATACTATGCGGCCGGGTGTACCGGTTAATTCTTCGTCGTACTGAAGTTCTAATCCCGAAAGGCCCTGATTATCATCCCCTACAAAGCCTAATACGGTAGATGCAAGTGCATCATTGGGGTAATATCTTTTGGTGGCCTCATCAAGACCTATGTATGTAGACATTGAAAGATCTTCGTACTTTTTTATGAACTCTCTAACCTTATCGGTAACGTCCTTTTCGATTCTTCTTTTTATTGCAACGTAATAGCTTGACGTTTTTTCAATGCTTTCGGTTACTTTTTCTTTTGTTAGCTCTAAAATTTCTGAAAGCTCAACGATTATTGCGTTTTTAATCTGTGTTTTTTTGGCTTCGTCTTTTACAGATGCTATTGCGTTGGGAATTACAAAAACCGTCCAAACCGGAGCGCTGGTTGCAAGTAAATTCATTTTGCTATCGTAAATATCGCCACGCTCTGCGGTTATTCTTGCGTCGTAAAGTTGTTGCTCGGTGGCCTTCTTTTGATATTCTGCACCCTTTAAAACCGATATATTGATTAAACTTGCTCCTATAGCAGCTACAGGAACTATCATACACATCAAAATCAACAGCATTCTGTTTAACATTTGCTTTGTTGGACTGTTTTGTGCCACCGCGCTCACCACCTTTAGTATATATTATATTATTTATTATAAATAGCACTTAATGCGAGAGTCGAAAAATCAACCCTCGCATATCAATTTATGTTAAATTGCGCTCAATTATTCTCGGCGAGTTCTAACCCACCGGATGTTATTGCCTTATTTTGCTCGTTAGTTGTTATATACACAACCTGGCTCTTGTCCATTTTGCGCATACCAAGACTATAGGCTTCTTGTTCTAAATTGCTATAAGAAAGTTTCTTTTCAAGCGCTACGTTTATACGTATGGCTTCACTTTCCATTGTTGCAATTTGCTTGTTTATATCGTTAATTTTAGACTCTGTTGCTGTTATTTGCGCACGTAAAACTAAATTGCAGCACAGCATTATTAAAAACAACACTGTAACAGCAACTAAACCAAGTTTTGGACTTACCTTTGATTTGGCTTTTGTTCTGGTTTTTACTTTTCTTTGAGCTTGTCTTTTAACTGTAGGTATAGGCAAAACTTCGGCTTTGCGCTTTTCTGCCGGCATAAATAACTCAAAATTATAAGCTAGGCTTGTATCGTAATACTTTAAATTATCCAAAATTTTGCCCCTCCTTTTATTTTATTCTTTCTAAAATTCTTAACTTTGCACTACGTGAACGAGCGTTTATTTTAAGCTCTTCATCAGATGCAATTATCGGCTTTTTATTAACTAATTTATTGTTTGGTGTTTTACCGCAGACACATATTGGAAAATCCTTTGGGCAGGTACAACCTTCGCACAGTTTTAAAAAGGTTTTTTTAACAATTCTGTCTTCTAATGAATGGAAGGTTATAACAGCCAATCTGCCGCCTATATTTAGCCTATTTGCCGCTTTTTCTAACGTTTCGGCTATTATTTCAAGTTCTCCGTTAACTGCAATTCTAAGCGCCTGAAAGCACTTTCTTGCGGGATGTCCGTCACGCTTAAATTTAGCGGGATAACAATCTGAAATTAACTTTGCAAGTTCTGTAGTTGTATTAATAGGTCTACGTTTAACTATTTCTTGAGCTATTTTGTAGCTGAATTTTTCTTCACCGTAATCTGTAAAGATTTTTGCAAGTTCCGTAGCGGTTAAAGTATTAACTAAATCTGCCGCCGTTGTACCTTCTTTACTCATACGCATATCTAATGGCGCTTCATTATGAAATGAAAAACCGCGTTCAGCGTTATCTAGCTGGTATGAAGAAACACCCAAATCTAAAAGCATTCCGTCAATTTTATCAATATTGAGTTTATCTAATACATCAGAAAAATCAGAATAGTTTGAACGCACAACCGTTGCATTCAAACCTTTTAAACGGTCGGTTGCCGCTATTATGGCATCGGGGTCACGGTCAATGGCAATTAATCTGCCATTTTTTAATTTACTTGCAATATGGTAGGAGTGTCCCCCACCACCTGCAGTACCATCAACGTAAATTCCGTTTTCTTTAATATTAAGTCCATCAATTGACTCGTTTAGTAAAACAGAAATATGTGAAAATTCCATTAATTACACCTAAAAGTTGAGATCCATCATAATTGAAGCAATTTCTTCGGGTGAAACTTTTTCTCTTTCTTCCTGCCAAGCATCAATGTTCCAAATTTCTATATAATTTGAAACGCCTAGTATAAAAACTTCTTTTTCCAAAGAACAATAATCTCTTAAACTTTGTGGTATTAAAACTCTTCCTTGCGCATCCGGTTCTAATAGCGAAGCACCGGCATACAAAAATCTTTTAACTGTACTTGCTTTTGTGTTTGGAAGCGCTTGAATTTTTTCGTCAAACTTTGCCCATTGTTCTAAAGAGTAAATACATAGGCAACGCTTACCATCTATAGCGCGACAAATCATAAAACTCTCGCCAAGTTCTTCGCGAAGCCTCGAAGGGATAGATACTCTTCCCTTTTTATCTAAATTATGTGTAAACTCACCACAGAGCATCTATTCCTCCTCCTTTCGCCCCACTTTGTTGCACAAGATGGAAAATTTGACCACAATTTGCCACTTTTATTTATATTATATATGGTATTTCCCCACATTGCAAGTGTTTTTTAAAAATTTTTTAAATTTTTTTCAAAATTATGTAAACCACACAATATTTTGCGCAAAAAAATAAAACCGTCACCTATTTGGTAACGGTTTTTTAAAAAAATAAGACGGTATGAAAAACTCATACCGTCAAAATTTTAATATTGATTAAGCAAATTTTGCAACGCTTAGCTTGATGCCAGGGCCCATAGTTGTTGCGATTGTGCAAGACTTAACGTATTGACCTTTTGTTGCAGCAGGTTTTGCTTTGATAATAGCAGACATTAATGTGTCAAAGTTTTCTTTTAGCTTTTCTTCGCCAAAGGATACTTTACCGATTGAGCAGTGGATAATGTTGCTCTTGTCTAATCTATATTCAATCTTACCAGCTTTTGCTTCTGTAACAGCCTTTGCTACGTCAGGTGTAACAGTACCGGCTTTAGGTGTAGGCATTAAGCCTTTTGGACCTAAGATTTTACCTAGACGACCAACCATACCCATCATGTCGGGAGTGGTAATGATTAGGTCATAATCTAACCAGTTTTCTTTTTGAATTCTTTCAATAGCATCTTCAGCGCCTACAAAATCACTGCCTGCAGCTTCTGCAGCTTTAGCAGCGTCACCCTTAGCAATAACTAAGGTTCTTACAGTTTTACCTGTACCGTTTGGTAGAACAACCGCGCCACGAACCTGTTGGTCAGCGTGACGGCTGTCAACACCTAAACGAACGTGAATTTCAACTGTTTCATCAAACTTAGCAGTGCCGGTTTTAACAGCAATGTC
>JAZNNZ010000233.1:0-4889 GCA_045580525.1 Acutalibacteraceae bacterium | reverse complement strand
CTTTAAAAAACGGTAGCGGCATACCAATAGCTTTAGAAAGGCATTTAATAAATACCGGATATTCTTTTAAAACCGACTGGAAGCAGCTTTTACATAATTTTATTCAATATAATCAGAGTGATTATAGCTTTAAAAGGCCCGATAAACGCTTTACAGAAGATATAATTTTACCTTCATTATGCGAAAACAGCTGTGGCAGCAAAATAGAAAATATATGGTTTTTTGTAGATACCAGCGCATCGGTTTCAGATATGGCGCTTTCGGTAGCCTTTAATGAACTTAAAGCGGCGGTAGAGCAAGTAGGTCAAATAAAGGGTTATCTATCTTTTTTCGATTATAAGGTTTCTAAACCACAGGAATTTGAGTCTATAGAAGATATAAACTCAATTAGACCAATTGGTGGCGGAGGGACAAGCTTTTTTGCAGTTTTTGAAAAAGTAAACGAGCTTATTACAAAAGAAGAACCGCCTAAAGCTATCATTATTATGACTGATGGCTATGCAAATTTTCCGCTGCAAAAAGAGGCACATGGAGTGCCGGTTATATGGCTGATTATTAATAGTAAGGTTGTTCCACCGTGGGGTACTTATGCAGAAATAAATATTTAAAGGGTGATTAATTTGTTTGATAAAAACACTATGGGTAAAACCGAATATATTTTAACCAACGTATTTTGGGTTATGGTTACTATGGTAGCGTATAATACTATGCTTTTTGTTCCAATAGAAGGGCTTACGGTAAAGATTTCTAAAATAATTATTTGGGCAATCGAACTAACCTTTGTTTCAATCGGACTTTTATTAACCTTTAAAAAGCGCAAAAACTACTTAAACGTAATTGTTAACGTTATTTTCCCATTAGAAATATACGCTTTAATTAGTTATATGCCATATTTTAATATTTGGGTGTGTATAACCATTGTTTTGGCAATTATATGCAGTTTAGGTTTTTTCTTAATGGTAATTTTAAATAAAAAAGGCGATACAATAACAAATGAATCATACCGTATTTTTAAAAAAATAAAACACGGTGCATTAGGGGCAAGAACAATAGCCAGTGTTTGTATGCTTGTGCTAATAATTCCGTTATGTATTAACTATTTTGCGGGTAAAAATCTTTTTGAAGTGAAAAATGAAACCAATATATCTTCAAACAAATGGACTATAGCTAACAATATTGAAACGGTAGAAAAAATTACACCTGAAATTTGGGATACACTTTCTGTCAATGAAAAGCTTGAAGTTTTAAAGGTTATTAAAAATATTGAAGTGAATTATTTAGGAATAAATCACGAGCTTTATTTAACTGCAGAAAGTTTAGAAGAAGATATTCTTGGTACATATGTAAACAACGAAAGAAAAATAATAATCGATATTGAGCATTTAAAAAATTCTCAATCAAGTGAGGTTGTAAGAACATTGGCTCATGAATGCCACCATGCATATACCAAGCAGTTGGTAAAATTTTATCAAACCGTACCCGAAGAATATAAAAATATGCTCATTTTTGCAGACGTTCAGAAGTATGAAGAAGAATATGATAGTTATAAAGAAGGAACAGGGGATTATAAGGCTTACGCAACCCAGTTTTGCGAAAAACACGCTGAAAAATACGCACAAGAAGCGGTTGATGCATATTTTGAAGCTATTTTAAAAAATAACACTAAAGGAGAATAACTATGAAACTATTTCTAAATATTATTAAATATCTTTGTTTATCGGTTGTTTTATTGTTTTTATTTGCGCTAATAACCAGGCATTATTTTTTAAGCAATAATAGCGAGTTAGGCAGAATGCTTGAATACGGTTTTTGTATTGTTTTATGTTTGGTGGCAGCTATTATAGAGTTTAAAATACTCGATTTTGCCAGAACTAAAAAGCAAAGAATATTTGTAGGCTTAATAACCGCCGCTTTATGTGCAATAACTGTAATTTTTGCGCATAATTATTGGAGAAGCATAGTGTTTAATAAGTTGTTTAATTGGGTGGATCCTGTTTTTGGTTTAGATATGGTGTTATACGATTTATCTCATTTAAATTTAAAAGTCATAGCAAATTACTTAATACCCTTTATATTAATGCTTGGTGTTTTTGCGGTTGAGCTTTTTATTAAAAATAAAGGTGTTTTTATAACCGGAACTTTAGAAAATCTATATCTCGGCCTTTTAAAAGGCAAATCAACAAAACACTTTTTGCAATATGTAAATAGTATGCCTTACAGGGAAGACGGAAAGTCAGAAATGCTCTATTGTGTAAATAAGTATCAAGACCCATTGTTCGTATTCTTTTTATATAAAAAATACGGCCAGATTTTAACAGAAGAAGAGCACCTAAAACATAGAACAGGCTATCTTGAAATTATTGATAATTTCAAAAAATCAAAACAAGAAGAGATTGACGAAATAAACTCATATCTAATAGCGTTAGATGAAAAATTCGAAGTAAATGCTTAAAGCGAGGTAACAGTATGACCTACGTAGTGTCAGATTTACATGGTTGCTATAATGAATATATGCAGCTTAAAAATAAGGTTTTAAAAAATAAAGATGATAGGCTAATAATATTGGGGGACGTTGACTCTCGTGGTCCTAATTGTGCCGGAATTTTTTTAGACGTTATAGAAGATGAGCGTGTTGAAATGATAGGCGGTAACCACGAACTTATGATGCAGGGCGCCTTACCGTATCGTTTTAAATATTTAAGTAAAAATTCCGAAGCATATTCTCAAAGATACGATATGTGGACCTTTTGCGGTGGTTATGAAACGGTAAAATCAATGGAAAATTTATCAGAAGAGCAGGTAAGAAAAATATATCAATTTGTAAAATCGCTCGATTATTATAAAGAAATAACTGTTAACAATAAAGATTATTTGTTGATTCACGCCGGTATATCAAACTACGTAGAAGAGAAACCATTAGAAGAATATTTGCCGCGTGAGCTTGTCTGGGGAAGGTCAATTGAAGGGCCCATACCTTTTTTAGGCAAAAAAAGATTAATAGTAGGGCATACGCCAACCTTTAATTTAACCCCAGACGGTAAAGCCAAAATATTATACGCCGATTATGCAATTTATATAGATTGCGGCTGTGTCTTTAGAGAATATGGCGGTAAACTTGGATGCCTTTGTTTAGACACAATGGAAGAAATATATATTTAGTTTTGGGAGAAAAATATGTTCAATGTATGTTTTAAAAACGCCTGCCAAGATAGTATAAAAGTGCAAGGCGGCAGATTTTTTATTTCAAGAGATAACAAAATAAAAGATTTAAAGTTTACTGATGATATAACCAATACAACCATTTTAGTAAAAGAAGGAGTAAGAAACATTGCAAAATTAAATGACGAGTGCATTGTTTGTTCTCCAATTGGTATTGATGGTGAATATGATGTTTTTATTTATAGCTACCTTAAGAAAAAGGTGGTTGAAAATAAAGGTATGTTAATAAGCGATGACTGTCTTATGTACATACATAACAACGAAATGCGTTGGCATAAGCGTGGCGGTTGCGATGGAGTAATGCTAAATGCCAAGCAGTTAAAGGATCGCGGTTTTGTTGGCGAAATAGAATTCTTTTTCGAAGATTTTGCTATAGCAACCCAAAACGACGAGCTTGTGCCAAATGAATATTATAACTATGATGGCACTCATTTGCCCGATTTAAAAAGATTAATGACAGATCTTTCAATTTTAAAATATTATAATGCTTTTATTAACACCCATAGAATTGAAAATGATTTTAAAAGGTGGTTCATTACACTTGCAAAAGATAGAAATTTTCATTTCTCGGTTCATCATCTTCGCGATTGCGTGTCATATTCACAATTGAAAGAAGAAAGCAAAGAAATTATTATATATCAGCTAATAAAAATGGTTGAAATATGTATGTGCGAAGAATATCAAAAAGCCTTCAGACAGTTTATGGCCATGTTCACTCTTGCGTTTTTAAGGTTTACAGAGCGGTACAGAGATCCTGATTGTTACGATACTGAAAAATGTGCAGAAAATGCGCAAAAAATGAACACAATAAGGCAAGAAATGTATTTAAAGCTTGGTGATGTAGCTGAACTTTTCTTTGAAAATAAAAATTATAATGATCTTTTAAATGATTATGAAAAGTTTGAAAAAGCCATTAAAATTATAATTGATTTTCTGAATAACAAGCAATAAAACACCTTATGCTTGTTAAAACCCAAGTAAAATGATATAATTATTGCAACAAAACGCAAAGGAACAATAAAATGAGTTATCAAAATTCGGACAAATACGTTTTTTCAAACACCGCATTCGAGCTTGTGGCTTTTACCAGCCCTTTGTTTAATCCGCAAGAGCAATTTAAAGATATATGCAAAAACCCAAAATCAAGCTGTGTTTTTACTTGTGAGTATGGCATAAATAAAGATGATATGCTTGTTATAAATGAATTGAGTGTTGAGTGTGATGGCCACGTTTCTTCTTTAAAAGAGATAAACAATTGCACCCCAAAAAGTGATTTATTAGATTCTGAATATGTTTATGAAAACCTAAATTATGAAATACCCTATACGGGAGAAGTGCTGTTTGGTAGCGGTTCGTACAATAAATGTATTGAATTAGACGGTGTAGCTACTAAATATTCTTGGTTGTATAAAAATCTGTATGCCTATAGCTTTAAAAACGGAAAGCTTGTTAATATCAATGATTTAAGTTATTATGCAGAGCTTTTTAGATTAAAGCACCGTTTTTCAAAAAAAGTTAAAGCTTTAGCTTTGCAAAATAAAAACAACGATAATTCAGATGTATTCTATGATAATTTATGGTGGACAAAATATTTGCCAACACGTTTTGAAGCTGTTTGTTTAAAACTATTAAACAAATGCAAATGCGTTTTTAATTTTTTCACATTTAAT
>JAZNNZ010000232.1:0-1532 GCA_045580525.1 Acutalibacteraceae bacterium | reverse complement strand
GTCTGTGAAAATATTTGTAACGCCATAAAAAATTCAAACTCAAAATATATTTTTGTAAACACTAAATTTAACAATAAAGGCTTTAAAGTAATAGTGTATTATAACGGTAAAGCATTTAATCCTTATAATTATTGCTTTAATAGTTTTGTAAAGGCACAAACAATTGGCTTAATAAACAGGGTAGTAATTAGCTTTGATACAGCCAAAAAGCCAAAACAAAAGCCACCTAAAATAAATTTAGATGGCTATATTAAAAATAAATTATCTTCTGTTTTTATTGCGCTTTATTTAAGCGGTCTAAAGCGATTTAATTAACATTTCAGCCGCCTTCATTCCGTCTACCGCAGAAGAGGTTATGCCTCCTGCATAGCCAGCACCTTCGCCGCATGGATATATGCCCTTAATATTTGCTTCAAAGCATTCATCTCTTATAATTCTTATAGGACTGCTAGAACGCGTTTCCGGGGCCGAAAGCACAGCGTTTTTATCACAAAAACCGGGTAGTTTTTTGTTAAGTAGCGGCAGCGCTTGTTTTAAAGCTTTTGTAACAAATGCGGGTAAAACCTTGGCAATATCTTCGTTTACGGTTTTAGGTCCTGCTGTTGGTTTAATATCACCAAATTTTTCTGTTTTTTTACCACTTAAAAAATCTCCGACAGTTTGTGTTATGGGGTAATGCCCACCGGCTAAAAAATAAGCCTTTCTTTCAATTTTACGTTGGAATTCTATTCCCTCAAGCGCAGACTCGCTTTTTAAATCATCTGTTGTTACACTAACAAGTAAAGCCGAATTTGCGTTTTTACCATCGCGTTTACTATAACTCATACCATTTGTAACGGTTGAATTTTCTTCGCTTGAAGAATTTATAACATACCCACCAGGGCACATACAAAAGGTATAAACACCGCGGTTGTCATTAAGATGTACCGCTAGTTTATAATCTGCCGCAGGAAGCCCCTTATAACCTTTATATTTATAGTTATCAATCAAAGACTGCTTGTGCTCAATTCTTACCCCTACAGAAAAAGGTTTTTGCTCTAACACAACGCCTTTGTTATAAAAAAGCTCAAATGTATCTCTTGCGCTGTTTCCAAGCGCAAAGATAACCTTATCGCATAAAAACTCTTTTCCGTTATTAGTTATAAGCTTACAGATTCTTTTGTCTTTAATTTCAATATTGGTTACGTGATGATTAAATAAAATTTCTCCGCCAAGCCTTATAATTTCTTCGCGCATATTTTTAACGACGTTTTTTAAAATATCTGTGCCAATGTGCGGGGTAGAAGAGTATAAAATCTCATTGGGCGCAGAAAATTTACAAAATAGCTTTAAAACTGTGTTAATTCTTATATCTTTAATACCGGTATTTAACTTTCCGTCAGAAAAGGTTCCTGCACCGCCTTCACCAAATTGCACGTTAGAATTATAGTTTAATTCGCCACCGTTTAAAAATCTTTCAACATATTTAGTTCTTGTATCAACGTCAGCGCCTTTTTCTAAAATTATGGGTTTTAAACCTGCTTTTACAAGGG
>JAZNNZ010000231.1:0-5699 GCA_045580525.1 Acutalibacteraceae bacterium | reverse complement strand
TCATTTTTCTTGCATATTTTCAAAAATAACACTCCTTTAAACAATTTATAACACAAAATTGTGTTATTGTCAACACATTTTTGTGTTACATTGTAAAATATTTTTAAGGAGTGGTATTATGTATAAATATCAAAGAATAAAAGATTTGAGAGAGGACAAGGATTTTACCCAAAGCGATGTTGCAAAATATTTAAAAGAACATACCACCACTTATCAAAGGTGGGAAAGAGGGGAAAGTGAAATCCCTTGTCATATTGTCATTAAACTGTGCAAGCTTTATAATGTTTCAGCAGATTATATTTTAGGAATGACTAATACAAAAAAATAGTTTTAAAGGGTAAGCACAGGAAAACACAGGGGACGGTTCTGAAAACACAGGGGACGGTTCTGTGTGTTGACAAATTTAAAGCACCTGACTTTTCGTCAGGTGCTTGTTTTTTCTTTTTACCAAATAAAGGGGATAAGACGGTATTTAACCTTTTGCTTATATTCTGTATATCCAATAAGCTCTTTTTCTAAAAATTCTTCCTCGTGCTTTATCCTTTTTGCAATAATAAAGGGGTAAAGTAAAAATATTAAAAAGGCGTAAACAGAGCCTAAAATTAAGGGCATAGATAAAAACAAAAGCAGCGTTGCGCTGTACATGGGGTGCCTTACAATGCTGTAAAGCCCCGTATCAATAACCTTTTGGTTTTCCTGCACCTTAATTGTACGGCTTAAATAGGTGTTTTCTCTTAAAACCTCGGCATATAAAATATAAGCTGTTAAAAATAAAGCCGCCGCAATTATTACAACAGTTTTGGGTAGCATATACCAGCCAAAGCGAAAGCCAAGACCTGCCACAATAAAGCCGCATAAAAACATAAGACCACTTAATTTTACAACGGTGTTTTGTTCTTTTTGCTTTTCCTTTGCGTCAAGTCTGCTTTTTAATAGGTCTGGGTTTTTAAAAATCATTATAATTCCCGCAAAAAACATTGGCACAAAAAGTATTGCCATTAAAAGCCAACCGTTAAAATAAGAAAGGCTGCCTGCGGGCAAAAATATTAAAAGCCCCACCAAAATAACGCCTAACAAAAATTTTACTATTGCTGAAATAAAAAGCTTTAATTTCATTATAAATCTCCGTTATATTAGTTCCTTATAAATATCGCTTTTTTTAAAGCCTGTAACAGATGCCGCTTCTTTGGCGGCGGCGGTGGTAGAAAGTCCGTCAGCCTTTAGCTTTTTAGCTAAATTTATGGCGTTTTCTAAACTAAATTCTTCGGTTTTTTCTTCCTTTTTTGCCCCTTCAATTACTAAAACGTATTCGCCTTTTGGTGGGTTTTCAGTAAAGTAATTTATAGCTTCTTGTATGGTTGTTAAAAATACCGTTTCGTGTATTTTTGTAAGCTCCTTAATAACCGAAATTCTGCGATTACCAAATACCTTTAACATATCTTTTAAAGTGGCAAGAAGCTTGTGAGGAGCCTCATAAAAAATAAGTGTTTCACGGTGGTTTTTAATTTCTTCCAAGTGTTCAAAGCGGCTTGTTTTATTGGTAGATAAAAAGCCCTCAAAGGAAAAACGACCGGTATAAAGACCACTTAAAGCCACTGCTGTTGCCATGGCGGTAGGCCCCGGTACACTTTCTAATTTAACGCCATTTTCGTGCGCTAATTTTACTAAATGCTCCCCGGGGTCAGAAATTGCGGGCATACCCGCATCTGTAACAAGCGCCACACTTTTACCACCCAAAATATCTTCTATAATTTCGGGCGCTTTTTCGTGCTCATTGTGTTGATGAAAGCTTATTGCCTTATTTTTTATTTCAAAACGGTTAAGCAGTTTTTGGGTAACGCGGGTGTCTTCGGCGGCAATATAATCAACCGCATTTAAAACTTCTATAGCGCGGGGCGAAAAATCCCCCAAATTGCCAATAGGGGTTCCAACCAAATATAATTTTCCCATTTTTACACCTCGTTTTCCTTTAAAACGGTTTCAATTAAAAACTTAATATCGTCAATAGAATTTATTTCGTTGCAGTATCTACGGTACTTTGCTGCGCCACGCATACCCTTTAAATACCAGGCCGCATGCTTTCGGCTTTCAAGTATTGCGTTGTGCGGGTCCTTATATTCCATCATTAGCTCACACTGTAATAAAAGTGTGTCAAGTTTTGTTTTTAAAAAAGGCTCTGGCAAAATTTCGCCCGTTTCAAAATAGGTGCGAATTGCCTTAAAAATAAAGGGGTTACCGAGTGCCGCGCGACCTATCATAATACCGTCTGCTTTTGTAACACTAAACATATCTTTAGCACTTTCAATGCTGTCAATATCTCCGTTTGCAATAACCGGAACGTTAATATCGGCCTTTATTTTTGCAACATATTCTCGGTCTGCTTTGCCGCTGTACATTTGTTTTCTTGTTCTACCGTGCACTGTAATCATATCGACTCCGCCATCGCACAAGTATTTTGCAAATTCAATTCCGTTAATGTTTTCTTCGTCCCAGCCAATGCGCATTTTTGCGCTAACGGGAAGCTCTGTAACGCTTTTAACCGCCCTTACAATTTCACGCGCTAATTGCGGGTCCTTCATTAATGCGCTTCCGCCACCGTTACCCGCCACCTTTGGCGCAGGGCAACCCATATTTATATCAATAAAATCAGGATTAAATTTTGCGGCAGCAATTGCGGCGTCTTTTAAAGCGTTAATATCGTTACCAAACAACTGAGAAGCCATTGGTTTTTCTTTTTCGCTTATATATAAAAGGGTTTGACTTTTTTGGTCTCCCATAGATACACCCTTTGCAGAGCAAAGCTCACCAACCGTAAAGCTGGCTCCGTTTTTTATGCATATTTCCCTGAAGGCTCTGTCGGCACAACCTGCCATAGGAGCTAGGGCAACAATTGGTTTTTTAAAGGTGTCTAAAAGCGTAAAAATACCCCTTCTTTTAATATATTAAATAAATTATATCAAATTATCTTTTAAATTACAAACTTTTGTGGTAAAATTATAATATATATTTTTATTAGGGGGTAAATTTATGAAGCTTTTATGTATAGACGGTAATAGCATTATTAACCGCGCCTTTTACGGTATCAGAATTCTCAGCACAAAAAGCGGCATATTTACTAACGGTATTTATGGATTTGTTAATATTCTTAACCACCTAATAGAAGCCGAAAAACCCGATGGTGTTGTTGTTGCTTTTGACCTTAAGGCAAAAACCTTCCGCCATAAAAAATATGATGGCTATAAAGCCGGCAGAAAGCCCACTCCACCTGAACTGCTTATGCAAATGCCCCTGCTTAAAGAACTTTTAAAATATTTAGGTCACACACCAATTGAATGTGAAGGCTACGAAGCCGACGATATTTTAGGCACCCTGGCTTTTGAATGTGAAAAAAGGGGAGTAGAGTGTGTAATTTCTACAGGTGACCGTGACTCTTTACAGCTAATAAGTGAAAAAACAAAGGTGCTTTTAGCCGCCACTAAAAATGGTCGTCCTGAAGTGCTTACTATGGACGTAGCGGCAATAAAAGAAAAATACGGTATTGAACCTAAAGGCTTAATTGAACTAAAGGCGCTTATGGGAGATACTTCCGATAAAATACCAGGGGTAAGTGGTGTTGGTGAAAAAACCGCCCTTAATCTAGTGCAAAAATTCGGCACGTTAGAAAATCTTTATGAAAATATTGACAGCGAAGATATTAAAGAGAGTCTACGCCAAAAACTGATTGCCGATAAAGAAATGGCATATTTAAGCCGCTTTTTAGGCACGATTTGCTTAAACGCCCCAATAAATCTCGACTTAGAAAGCTACAAGCAAAAAGAAATTGACCGTGAAAATTTAATACCATTATTGCAAAAGCTGGAGTTTTTTAAGATGCTTGAAAAAATCGGCGGAGAAAACCCTGCCCTGCAAAAAAATGAACAAGCTTTTTCTTTTAAAAAAGCAACCGATGATATTTTGGGTGAAGTGTTTGTTTGCAAAACAGAAGACGGTATTGCCATTGCAAACGAAGAATACTTTAAAACAATAACCGAAGAAGAATTTATAAATTTAATAAATTTACGCGCAGACGACGTAATTTGCCATAATTCTAAAGAGCTTTATCATATACTTTTAAATAACAAAATACAACCCGACGTCTTTAAATTTGACACAATACTTGCGGGTTATTTGCTAAACCCTTCGGCTTCTTCTTATGATATTGAGAAGCTTTATTCGGGTTATATTTCGGCTAGTATTAATGCCGATGCAACCGAAGCCGAGCTTTTAGCCATTAAAGGCTTTATGCTTTATAAAAAGTTACTTGAAGAACTAACAAAAACCGGTGAAGACAAGCTGTTTTTTGAAATTGAAATGCCACTTAGTTTGGTTCTTGCAGATATGGAGCACGAAGGCTTTATGCTAGACCTTAAAGGTTTAAAAGAAGAAGGGGAAGAACTGGCTAAAAAGCTGGAAGTTCTAGAACAAGAAATTTATACGTTGGCCGGAGAAGAGTTTAATATAAATTCACCCAAACAGCTTGGCGTTATACTTTTTGAAAAGCTAATGCTGCCATGTAAGAAAAAAACAAAGTCGGGGTATTCAACCAATGCAGAAGTGTTGGAAGGCTTAAAAGATGCCCACGAAATTATTCCTAAAATTTTAGAATATAGAACATTAGCAAAACTAAAAGCCACCTACTGCGACGGGCTGCAAAAAGCGGCGGACGATGATGGCGTTGTTCATACAACCTTTAATCAGACCGAAGCCAGAACGGGACGTATAAGTTCATTAGAACCCAATTTGCAAAATATTCCTGTGCGCAGACCTGAAGGTAAAAAGTTAAGAAAATACTTTATTGCAAGAGAAGGCAAACTGCTTTTAGATGCCGACTATTCGCAAATTGAATTAAGGGTACTCGCCGCTATTGCTAATGATAAGCCTATGATTAAGGCATTTAAAGAAAACGTTGATATTCATACCCTTACAGCAAGTGAAGTGTTTAATTTACCGCCGCTGTTTATTACCCCGGAGCTTCGTTCAAAGGCAAAGGCGGTTAACTTTGGTATAGTTTATGGCATTGGTGCTTTTTCACTTTCTAAAGACATTGGCACAAGCGTAGCAGAAGCCAAAGAAATGATTAACGGTTATTTTAAAACCTACCCCGGCGTTGCAAAATATATGGAAGAAATTGTCTTGAAGGCAAAAGAAGATGGTTTTGTTACTACAATTTTCGGCAGAAGAAGATACCTGCCCGAAATTACCGCTTCTAACGGAATGCTTCGCGCATTTGGTGAAAGGGTAGCCAGAAACATGCCCATTCAGGGTACCGCTGCCGACATTATTAAAATTGCTATGATACGCGTTTATAATCGCTTAAAAGAAGAAAAATTAAATGCAAAACTTATTTTACAGGTGCACGACGAACTTATTGTTGAAGCTTCTTTGGAAGATAAAGATAAGGCCGCCCGTATTTTAGAGCGAGAAATGAAGAATGCAGTGAATCTTGCGGTTGAAATGAGCACAGAGGTTAAGTGCGGCGCCACCTGGCTTGAAGCAAAAGCCTAGAGCTTTTTGGTAAATTTGCGCCATTGGTTGCTCGATGGGTTACGGACCCTATCTTCGCACCTAATAACGCAAATTTCCTCAAAAATCTTACGGCCGCAGTATTATGCTGTGTGGTTTAGAGTTTTACAACCAAGTCGGATCGTAGCCATGTCGTT
>JAZNNZ010000230.1:0-2395 GCA_045580525.1 Acutalibacteraceae bacterium | reverse complement strand
ATAAATATGCTGAAAAAATTGAAAAAATTGAAATTCAGCTTTTAGAAATGGATCAAATATTATCAAATTAAAAGGAGTGAAATTATGTATTTTAAAGATGTAACCTACGGAGAATATTTTGTTAATGAGACAAATTGGTTTGGTAATACTACTGCCAATATTATAGTTGAACATTACCAAAGCAACTATAATCCTTTATGGATTTTAGGACCAAAGGCCTGTGGCAAAACCCATCTTGCTAATGAAATATTCAAAAGATTTAAAGCGGCTCACAAAAATATAAGTGTTGGTTATATGTTTGCAAGAGAGCTTATGAGTTTATTTAATAATCACTTGTTTTTAGGCGCCAATAAATTAGATGCAGACGTTATAATTTTTGAAGATGCCGACTATTTTTTTGATAAACCCAAGTTATTAACAAAGTTTATAAATCTCTTAGTAGAAAAGGTTAATAACAAACAACAAATTATAGTTACTTCCACTTCTTTTACAAATAAAACCATGAATATTCGCAAAAGGCTTAACTACAAATTTGACTGGATTTTATACGCAGATTTAAAAATGCCAAATTACTACATAAAACAAGAATATATCAAGGAAAAGTTAGAACAAATGCCCTTAGATATTACAAAAAATGCGATTGAATATTTAGCAGAAAACATTACTTATATTCCGTTAATTAATGAGATTTTCACGTCTGCTAAAGATTACCATAAAAAAACAGGAAAGAAAATTACTTTAGATTGGATGCGAAAAGCAGTTTTGGGTAAAGAAGATGAATATTCCAACCGTAACAGTTAACGACATAATAAGAATTTTAACCAAGCTTTATGTTGCAATTATTAATAGCGGAAAGGCTTTAAAGGATGTACCTACGCCCTTTTTATGGGGACCTGCCGGTATTGGAAAATCTCAAGCGGTAGCGCAGTTGGCTAAAAAAATAGGGGAAGAAACCAATAAAAAAGTGATTTTAACAGATTTAAGTCTGCTTATTACAACACCGTTAGATTTAAACGGAGTACCGGTAGCAGATGCAGAACGAAAATTTACCAATTGGTTAAAACCAAAAATTTTTGATATGAACAATAGCGAAGAATATATAAATATACTTTTTTTAGATGAGCTTTCGGCGGCTCCTCCTACTGTTCAAGCGGCGGCATATCAAATTTGCCTCGATAGAAAGGTAGGGGAACATTCCTTTCCAAAAAACTGTATTGTAATTGCTGCGGGAAACAGAACTACAGATCAAAGTGTCAGCTTTAAAATGCCAAAAGCATTATGTAATAAACTGATGCATTTTGACCTTTCGACAGATTATGATAGCTGGAGCGAATGGGCAAAAAATAAAGGACTGGATGAAAATATTATAAATTATTTGGATTTTGATAATGGTAAATTGTGTATAGAGCCCGATATTAACGATAGGGCATACCCTACACCTAGAAGCTGGAACTTTGCTAACACAATGATAAAGGCACTCGGTAATGACAGTGAAGACCTGCAGACACTTATTGGCGCATGTGTGGGAGTTGATACTGCTACAGAGTTTAGAAAATGGAAAGAAATAAAAAATGATATGCCTAATGTTAATGACGTGATAAATGGTGTGTGTAGGGTTTATCCCGGTAATGGGGCGTTGCATACCTTTATTTCAAGTCTGTTAGCAAATATAACAGCAAGAAAAAATGTAATATCGGTTCAAGAGTTAGAAAATGCTTGTGCTTATATTGAGTACTTTCCACTAGATTTTGCAATGCTGTTTTATAAAGATTTACAAACAATAGAAGAAATAAGGCTTAAGCTTATGAAATGCCCATCTTGTAGAAGCTGGTATACAAAAAACAAACAATATTTATGAGGTAACCTATGGATTTAAAAGCAATTTCAAAAAGACTTCTAAATTTACGATTTCAACTTTTAAAAGAATACCCCTTTTTTGGCAGATTGCTTTTAAACCTAAGATTTGGGCTAACAAAATGTGGCACCGCATTTACAGATATGAAACGCATTGTGTTTGATCCTGAATTTGTCGCAGCACTATCAGATAACGAGCTTAAATTTGTGTTAATGCACGAACTTATGCATTGTGTTTTAAAGCATTGCATAAGAAGCAAAGGAAAACACAATTTTATTTACAATGTTGCTTGTGATATAGTTGTAAATTCAATATTACTTGAAATGTTTGGACTTGACGAAATAACCATTGACGGAAGCTTGGTTATGCATTTAGCTCCGGATGGTACCGAAGGACGAACAAAATCGGCAGAAGAAATATATGCTTTACTTGTAAAAATGAAGTTTAAGGATTTTGATGAAACCTATACGCAATGCGGTATAGATGACCATTCAAATTGGAAAGAATTAAATTCAATGTCGCTTGGCGATATATGGGATA
>JAZNNZ010000229.1:0-8624 GCA_045580525.1 Acutalibacteraceae bacterium | reverse complement strand
TAAGTCTGCAAGAAAGGACTTCTTGCAGACTTATAATTGGGGTGGATAGTCGGATTCGAACCGACGGTCTCCAGTGCCACAAACTGGCGCTTTAACCAACTAAGCTATACCCACCATATTTACGCACAAAAGCGCAATATTTATTATATCAAAACAAACAGATTTGTCAAGCACAAAATTAAAAATTAATCAATAACTTTTAATACTTCTTCTACGGAAGACATATTTTTAGTGCATTTTAAGGAATAAATTTTAACGTTTTCTAAAATATCGTTAACAATTAAAAGCATTTTATTAAATAGTTCCAAATTTTTAGGATGAACTGTGCTTTCTAAAATTTTCTTAAGTGCTGTATTTTTATCACACAAAGAAATTTCGTCCTTTTCGCCGCGTTCCAACAGCACAATAGCTTCAAGCGGGGCTTTTTCATTAATATTTATATCGGTCTTGCCACTCCAAGGAGTACCGTAAATAAAATACTTACCGTCTTCTTTTTTAATTACCGGCTTATCATCATTAATTATTACAGCATTATTTGGAAACTTTTCTAACCAAAGGGCGGTATGGGTTGATTTGCCGGTGCCGCTTTTTGCAGAAAAGGCTATTCCCCTGCCATCATACTTAATTGCAGAAGAGTGAAGCATTATGCCACCAAAATTTATAATATGCCTATGAAACAGACTGCCACTTGCAATATAAGCAAATTCTTCAGCGTGTTCAAGCTTTCCGCCGCAAAGTTCACACATACTTTCATACGTAAGAACTATTTCGGCTTCTTTTTTTTGACTGTCAGAAGCATATTTTTCGGCGTTTTTTTCAAGTCTTTTGCAGGGCATATCAATATAAGTGTTTACCCCTGCAATATTATAAAAGCCCTTCATAATTTTCCGCCTTTCTATATTTAGTTTTACAATATATTTTTCTTTTTTGCAAGTATTTAATTTTTAAAGTCGAAAATTTAAGATTTTTAGCAAAGAAATATTTAAAAATGTGTAGAATTTTGCTTTATTATATGTTATTATATAATTACTATAATATTGTTTAAATAAAGAAGGGATAATATGCTCAAAAAAATGTTTAATAAAAACATAGCCAAAAAATGCGGTCATTGTCTTTATGCTGACAGCATTACTTCTGACAAAAAGGTTCTTTGCATTAAAAAGGGTCCTATGGATTATGAAGACGTTTGCAGAAAATATGAGTATAATCCCCTACTGCGTGAGCCGGAAATTCCAATTAAGCGCGACAGCTTTAAAAAAGAAGATTTTAGCTTGTAATAGCAGTATTAGATAAAACATAAATTTTAACGGAGGGCGTTATGCCAGAGGAAATAAAAGAACAGACCGATTTAATTATTGGGCGCAACCCCGTTATGGAGGCGCTTCGTTCAAAAACTGAGCTTGATAAAATCATTATTGCTCACGGTACTTCGGGCGGCAGCGTTGTGCCGATACTTGAAAAAGCAAGAGCACAAAAGGTACCTATTCGCGAAGTACCAAAGCAAAAGCTTGATTTTATGTGTGGCGGTAAGGTGCATCAGGGTATTGCCGCAGTAATGGTTACCCATTCTTACTGTGACATTGAAGATATTTTAAACGCTTCTAAAGAAAAAGAAAAAGATCCGTTTATTATAATTTGTGACGGAATTGAAGACCCTCATAACCTGGGCGCAATTATAAGAACTGCAGAGGCTTGTGGCGTTGACGGAATTATAATTCCTAAAAACCGCGCGGCAACTGTTAACGCTACGGTTGCAAAGGCTTCAAGCGGCGCACTTATGTATTCTAAAATTGCCAGAGTTACAAACATTACAAAGGCAATTGAAACACTAAAAGAAAATGGTGTTTGGGTATATGGCGCTGATATGGATGGCACGGTGGCATCTAATACAAATATGTTAGGTCCCATTGCTTTGGTTATTGGCTCTGAAGGACAGGGCATTAGTCGTTTGGTTAAAGAAAACTGTGACAATATTGTTTCACTTCCTATGTTTGGACAGGTTAACTCTTTAAACGCTTCTGTGGCGGCGGGAGTTTTAATGTACGAAGTTGTAAGACAAAGAAATAAATAATTCTAATTTTTATAAAGGACTGATTTTGTTGGCATTTTTTAATAAAAAAATGAGCGATAAAGATTTTAAAATGATGTTAGAGGCAGAAGGACTTGAGCAAAAAGAAGCAAAGGCCAATATGGGCAATTTTACCCTGCCTTTAGACAATAACGGTGTTAAAAAGGCCCCTATGGTATTAACCCCGGAAGAGCTTTTAGGGGTTGAACCTACCGTTACGGGTGACAGCGACTTAAAGCCTGACACAATTAATATGGAAAGCGGCTCTGAAACTACAGAAAACTTTTTATTTAAAAAGATGATGGAAGCCAGAGAAGAACAAACGAAGGTTGCCACAACAAAACCCGAAGAGCCTGTTATGAAGATAGAAAAAGAAGCATCTAAATTTGATCCTAACGAAAGCATTGAAGATATGCTTAAGCGTATGGAACAAAAGGCACAAGAAAAGGTTAACAGTCTTTATGGTTACACAGAGCCCGTTACTAAAACAGAGCCGGTTGTTACCACACCCATTAAGCAGGAGGTTTCTTCTACTCTTGACGGTATTTTAAATGATATTTTAGAGCCTAAAAAAGAAGAACCAAAAGAAGACATAACTTTTAACATTGAAAGCCTTATTAACGATATGAAGGCTGACGTAGGTATTTATAACAAAGAAGAATCTGTGCAAGAAAGCAAAAATACTTTTAGCGCAGAAGCTACAAATGCAATTGAACAAATTTTAGAAGAGACGGTTGAAGAAGAAACCGTCACTTTAACACAAGAAAATGAAACAGCTGACAATATTCAACAAGAAAACCAAGAGATTATAGATATAATTTCTGATGAAGAATTTGTTGATGCTGAAGATATTGTAGATGCTGTTGACACTCAACCGACAGAACAATTTGAAACCAACATTTTTACAAGCATAAAAGAGCCTGACACTTACGAAGACATAAGCTCTGATTATGAAGATGATGAAGACGAAGAAGATGATGAAAAATTTGAAGCAGAATATTATTCGTCTGCTGATAAAGAAAAAACCTTAAAATTCATTAAAAAAGGTAAGGTTTTCTCTATAATTTCATTTATACTTGGTTTAGCTGCTTTAGTTCTTGCATTTTTAGGCGAAATAGTTTTAAAAGATATGGGTGCAAACCTATTACTTGCATCTGCCGCCACTTTCGCTCTTTCGGTTGCTTTTAACCTTAATTTACTAAAAGCCTTTGGCAGAATGTTTACCGGTAAAGCAACCCCTGATTTTGCGGTTGCTACTGCATCTATTTTGGCTGCTATTTATAATTTTGTTTATATTTATATGCCAACCTTAAATTTAATTCCGCTATTTATTGCTTCGGCACTACCTCTTGTACTTACCGAGCTTATAAGACTTGGTAAATATTCAAGAATTAACAGAAGCTTCCGCTTAATTTCTGCTAATGGAACAAAAAATGCATTGGTATTTTCTGAAAACGAAAACGCAAAAAAAGAAGCGGCTTCTATTGCAAGTTTTGATGAAGCAAACGTTTGTTTAACTAAAAAAGCAGAAAACATTGTTGGCTTTATTAAAAACACCTATTCAAAAGAAAGCAGCGGCTACACCACAATGGTTATAAGCCTATTTGGTTTAGCATTTGCCATTGCGGCGGCCGTTGGCGGATATTTTAGCGAAGCCATTTCTCCTATTTCTTGTTTTATGGCAACAATGCTTTTGGTTGCTACTCCTGCTGCTTTGCTTATTACCGAACTTCCATTAAAACTTGCAAATAACAGACTAAAATTTTACGGTTCTGCAATTTTTGGTGAGAGATCTTGCGGTGAGCTTGATAACACCAACTGTGTTAATATTGATATTGCCGACGTTTTCCCCGAAGGCACGGTTAAACTTATTGACTTTAAGCTTTTAAGTCCTAATCCGATTGATCAGACCTTGCTTGATGCGGCGGCACTGACAAAGGTTGCAAAAAGTCCACTTGCAGGTATTTTTAAACAAATTACAGATGAAACCGAAGACACCAAAGAGCTTCCCGTTGATACTGTAGTTTACGAAGAAAGAATGGGTATTTCGGGTTGGGTTGATGACAGACGTGTGTTTGTAGGCAACCGCACACTTATGGAGGCTCACGGTTTCAGAGTTCCTTCTTTAGACGTTGACAAGAAGGTTTTACAACGTGGCTACTTCCCTATTTATTTAGGAAGTGAAAACGTTTTATGCGCACTTTTAATTGTTAAATATACTGCACACCCTGACGTTGCTTTAGAACTAAAACGCTTGGCCGCAACCGGAACATCTATTTTTATAAACAACTGCGACCAGAACGTTACCGGTGAGATGGTTGAAGACTATTTAGGTCTATATGAAGACAGCGTTTATATTACTACTCGCAGTATGCAAAATGCTTTTGATAAAGAAACCGAATATGCTGAAAGTGTAACTGCTCCTGTTGTTGTTGGTGATAACGTATGCGGACACATTTCTACAATTACAGCCGCTATTAAAATTAAAAAGCTAACAAGCGTTATTTCTGTATTTTACTGTATTTTAACCATATGCTTATTAGCGGGACTTGTTACTGCTATATTCTTAGGACAATTTAGTTTTATTACTTCAATTGTTATTGCGGCAAGTACTTTACTTTCTACTTTGCTTTGTGCACTTCCCGCTTATATTTCAAGACCGTAGGGTGATATTTTGACCTTATCTGAATTTAAACACAGATATTTTAATTTTGAAGGTTTAGTTATTTTAACCTTTATGAGTGTGTTTTTTCCCTTTTATTTAACCGCATTGGTGGTAATTGGGTTTGGTTTTTATATTCTTTTTAACAAAAATTTCAGGAATAAAGTTTTTAAAGAAAAATACTTTTCGTTTTTTGTTATATTCAGTATTTATACAATTATTGTTGGCGCAATAAACCTAAATGTTTTAGGTGTTTTATGCTCTGTATTTTTCTTTTTGGTGTTTTTAATTGCGGCATACTTTAAAAACACCATTGAAAAAGAATTATATGAACGCGGCCTTACGGTTATGGTTTATATGGGAGCCTTAACCGGAATATTTACCATAATTGATTTACTGGTTGCAAGTAAATTTTTAACCGCCCCGGAAGGATACCGCGCAACACTATACTTTTTTAACCCAAACTACCTAGCAACTTTGCTTTCTATGGCTATTATTGTTTGCGCATATAAGGTAGTTTGCAGAAGAGGTTCTAAGCTTATTTACTATATTTGCGCCACCCTTTGCGGTATCGGCGTTTATTTAACGGGAAGCTTATTTGCGCTTGTTGAAATTTTTATTGGCGTAGCGGCGGTACTACTGCTTTCACGCAAACACCAAATGTTAAGCATTGTGCTATTACTTACCGCAACGATGTGTATTGTTATTTACTGTATGCCGGAAATTCTTCCGCGACTAAAACAAGCAAATATTACAACAGAAAACCGTATTTTAATTTGGCAAAAAAGCTTTGAAATGCTTAAAAGCAACTTTGTGTTTGGGCAGGGTTACTTAACCTATTATCATATTAAAGAATTGTTTGCCGGTTCTTATTTTACAACCCATACACACAGCATTATTTTAGAGCCACTGCTAAGCTTTGGAATAATTGGCGCTACATTTTTTGTTTTGTTTTTTATCTTTTTTTACAAAAAGGTTTTTATATGCAAAAACTATCAAAGCAAAAGTAAGGCTTCTGTTTTGATTATGGCGGTTTCTATTGCGGCGCTTGTTCACGCTACAACAGATATGACATTATTATGGATTCAAACCGCACTTATGTTTTCGCTTATTCTTTCAGGTGTTGGTCACGAAGAGCGACTACTGAAAATTCAATAAAGAACTCAAAGGAGTAAAGAAAATGGAAAAGTTTTATATTACAACCGCTATTGCGTATGCTTCAAGAAAGCCACACATTGGTAATACCTATGACGTGGTTTTAGCCGATATGATTGCCCGCTATAAAAGAATGCAAGGTTTTGACGTGCATTTTTTAACAGGTTCTGATGAACACGGACAAAAGATTGAAGAGTATGCAAAAGCTGAAGGTTTAACACCTAAAGAATATGTTGATAAAATTGCGGCAGAAATTAAGGGCGTTTGGGACTGTTTGGATTTAACATACGACCGTTTTATAAGAACAACCGATAAAGACCACGAAAATGCGGTTTCTAAAATATTTAAAAAGTTATATGAACAGGGCGATATTTATAAAGACGTTTACGAAGGTAAGTACTGTGTACCTTGTGAATCATTCTTTACAGAAAGCCAACTTGTTGACGGCAAATGCCCTGACTGCGGACGTGAAGTAAAGGACGCTAAAGAAGAAGCATACTTTTTAAGACTAAGCAAATATCAGGACAAGCTTTTAAAATATTTTGAAGAAAACCCTGACTTTTTAAAACCTGATAGCAGAAGAAATGAAATGATTAACAACTTCTTAAAACCGGGGTTATCTGATTTATGCGTTTCGCGTTCATCCTTTAAATGGGGTATTCCGGTTGAGTTTGATAACCGTCACGTTATTTACGTTTGGATTGATGCATTATCTAACTATATTACCGGTATTGGCTATAATCCTGACGGGAGTACGGAACTATACAATAAATACTGGCCATGTGATTTACACGTTATTGGTAAGGATATTGTGCGTTTCCACACTATTTACTGGCCAATTATTTTAATGGCTTTAGGTGTTGAATTACCAAAGCAGGTACTTGGACACCCCTGGTTACTGTTTGCAGAAGACAAAATGAGTAAATCTAAAGGAAATATTATTTATGCCGACGAGCTTGTTGAAGAATTTGGCTCTGATGCTGTAAGATATTATTTGCTTTCAGAAATGCCTTTTGCACAAGACGGTAACATTACCTTTGAAACCTTTATAAATAAGTATAATACCGATTTAGCTAATAATTTAGGCAACCTGGTAAACCGCACCATTGCTATGACCAATAAATACTTTGGCGGTAGCGTTACAAAGCCTGAAAGCTTTACAGAATTAGATAATGAACTTGTTGATACAATTAGCAGTAATATTGCTTTATACTTTAAAAATATGGAAATCTATCATAACGCAGACGCTGTTGATAAGATTGTTACAATTTGCAAACGCTTAAACAAGTACATTGATGAAACAACGCCTTGGGTACTTGCTAAAAACGAAGAAGACACCGCAAGACTTAACAACGTTATGTATAACCTATTAGAAGGTATCAGAATGGTTGCGGTACTTCTTGCTCCGATTATGCCCAAAACATCTACTAAAATTTTCGAACAAATTGGTGTTACAGCTTCTGATTACCAAAGCATTAAAGAATTTGGCTTTACTGATGGTTACACCGTAGGTGAAGGTTCTCCCCTATTTGCAAGACTTGATGTAGAAAAAACATTAAAGCTTTTAGCCGAAAAACAAGAAAAGCAAAAGGCTGAAGTTAAAATGGCCCAAAACATTGTAACTGCAGAAGAAATTGGCATTGAAGACTTTATGAAGGTGGAACTTACTGCAGGTAAAATTTTAGATGCTGAAAAGATTGAAAAGTCTAAAAAGCTATTAAAGTTAACAATTTTTGATGGCGTTAAAGAACGCACGGTAGCTTCAGGTATTAGTGAATACTATAAACCCGAAGAACTAGTGGGTAAAACCATTATTTTAGTTTCTAACCTAAAACCCGCAAAGCTTTGCGGTGTTGAAAGCAACGGTATGATACTTGCCGCCGGCACCAAAGATGGCGTTAAGGTTATTTTCTTAGATGGTATTGAGCCGGGAAGCAAAATTAGATAATGATGATTTTTGATACACACGCACATTATAACGATAAAGCATATATTGATGATTTAGATGCACTTATTTTAGAAATGAAGAATAGTGTTTGTGGCGTTATTAACTGCGCTACAAACTATGCTTCTTCAAAAAAAACAATAGAGCTTTGTGAAAAGTATGATGGGTTTATGTATGCCGCAATTGGTGTGCATCCAAGCGAACTTGAAGATGAGTATATCGAAGATTGTTTACTTAAATATATACAAAGTAAACACTGTGTTGCTGTTGGTGAAATAGGGCTTGATTATCATTATTTAGATTATGATAAAAAGAGCCAAAAAGACTGGCTTATAAAACAAATTGAATTTGCAAAGAAGGTTAAAAAGCCTGTTATTTTACACGACCGCGACTCACACGAGGATATGCTTAATATTATAAAAGAATATCGTCCTAAGGGTGTTTTACACTGCTTTTCGGGTAGTGTTGAGATGATGCGCGAAGTTTTAAAATGCGGCCTTTATATTGGTATTGGCGGTGTTGCTACATTTAAAAACGCCAAAAAGCTGATTGAATGCATTAAAGAACTACCACTTGACCGAATATTGCTTGAAACAGATGCACCGTATTTAGCGCCGGAACCATTTAGGGGCAAAAGAAACCGTTCTGACTATATTAAATACGTAGCAGAAAAAATTGCCGAAATTAAAGGGATTACAACCGAAGAGGTTTTAAAGGCAAATTTAGAAAGCACAAAAAATTTATTTGGCATATAAAAAAGCACAGACCGTTTGGTCTGTGCTTTAATTTTTATT
>JAZNNZ010000228.1:0-2596 GCA_045580525.1 Acutalibacteraceae bacterium | reverse complement strand
GATTTTTTAGCAAGGTGTGAAAATTTATAATGGGTATTTTTGTTAGCGCTATTTTAATATCTGATATAGATGGAACTTTGCTTTATGATGGCATTATACCAAAAGAAAATTTCGATGCAGTTGAGTATTTTAAAAGAGAAGGCGGTCTTTTTACTGTTGCTACCGGCAGAGGTAATTTAGCCGCAAGTGAACAATACGAAATACTTAAATGCAATGCTCCTGCGGCTGTGTTTCAAGGCGGAGCAATTTATGATTACACTACTAATTCGTTTTTGCAAAAAAATTTATTAACCTTAAATGATAAGCTTGTTGTTAAAGGTATACTAGAAAAATTTCCTGATGTTGGTGTACAAGCTCATACGGAAAATTGCATTTGCGTTTTAAGAGAAAATAGTGGCGTTTGGCATCATATAAATTATGAAAGCTTAAAAAATCAAACTGTTAAATTTGAAGACGTTGTTGACATTGAGTGGTATAAAGTTGTTTTCTTTTGCGACAGTGAAGAGCTGTATATTAAATTTAAGAATTACTATAATTTCTTAAATTACAATAGTTGTATTTTTTCACACACAATGTCATATAAATGCAAAAACGGCGTGTATTCAAAAGCGTTTGAGTTTTATCCAAGCGTTGTTAATAGAGGCAATGCGGTGCAATTTTTGGCTAAAAAATATAATAGAATACCTTTTACAATAGGCGATTACATTAATGATGTAGAACTTATATCTGCATCTAATTATGGTGCGGCCACTTTAGAAGCACCAAAAGAAATAAAAGCTTTGGCTAAACATATAACCTGTAGCGTAAAAAATGGTGCGGTTGCAGATTATATTGGCTATATAAAAACAATTTTGAGAGGAAGTTAATTTATGGATCTTATTACAAAAAAAGATTTACAGATTACTGCTTGTAAAATCAGAATGGGCGTAATCGATGCTGTTCATTCAGCAAAATCGGGACATCCCGGCGGTTCACTTTCAAGTGCTGATATTTTAACTTATCTATATTTTAAAGAGTTAAATATTGATCCTAAAAATCCAAACAAAGCAGATAGAGATCGTTTTGTTTTATCAAAAGGTCATATTGCTCCCGGTTATTATTCGGCTTTAGCAAATCGTGGATTTTTCCCGGTTGAAGACCTTAAAACATTAAGAAAAATTGGTTCATATTTACAAGGACATCCCGATAAAAAGGGAACACCTGGTGTTGATATGTCTTCCGGTAGTTTAGGACAAGGTATTTCCTGTGCTACAGGTATGGCTCTTTCTTCTAAACATTTTAATGATGGTTACCGTGTATATGCTCTTTTAGGTGACGGTGAGTGTGAAGAAGGTCAGGTTTGGGAAGCAGCTATGTTTGCTGCAAATAAAAATCTAGACAACTTTGTTGCTATTGTTGACTATAACGGTCTACAAATAGATGGCCCAATTTCAGAAGTTAACTCTCCACTTCCATTAGATAAAAAGTTCGAAGCTTTTAATTGGAATGTAATTGTTATTGATGGTCATAATTTTGATGAAATTGAATCAGCTTTCAATAAAGCAAAAGAAACAAAAGGTAAGCCCACAGCAATTATTGCAAAAACAACCAAAGGTAAAGGTGTTTCATTTATGGAAAACCAAGTTGGTTGGCACGGTGCCGCTCCTAATGACGAACAATATGAAACTGCTATGGCAGAATTAAACGCTCAATTAGCTGAGCTTACTAAGTAAAGGAGAGATAAAAATGGCTGATATTAAAAAAATCGCAACAAGAGAAAGCTATGGTAACGCTTTAGCTTCACTTGCTGCTGAAAAAGATGATTTTATTGTTTTAGATGCTGACTTAGCGGCAGCTACTAAAACCGGAACATTTAAAAAGAGCTTTCCTGAGAGATTTTATGACTGCGGTATTGCAGAACAAAATATGGTAAGCATTGCTGCGGGCGTTGCAGCTACCGGTAAAAAAGTATTTTGTAGCTCCTTTGCTATGTTTGCTGCAGGTCGTGCTTTTGAGCAAGTAAGAAACTCCATTGCTTATCCACATTTACCGGTAATTATTGCTGCTACTCACGCAGGTATTACCGTTGGTGAAGATGGCGCTACACATCAATGTAACGAAGATATTGCATTAATGAATGTTGTACCGGGTATGACCGTTATTAGTCCCGCTGATGATACAGAAGCAAAAAAAGCTGTTTATGCTGCTTATGAACACGATGGTCCTGTTTACATTCGTTTTGGCAGACTTGCTACACCCGTTATTTTTGATGATGACTATAAGTTTGAAATTGGTAAGGGTGTTAAGCTAACCGATGGTAATGACGTAGCAATCATCGCTACAGGTATTTTAGTAAACGAAGCATTAATTGCTGCAGAAGTATTAAAAGAAGAAGGTATTAATGCCAGAGTTATTAATATTGCAACCATTAAACCTATTGACAGAGAAATTGTTATAGCAGCTGCTAAAGAAACAGGTGCAATTGTTACAGCAGAAGAACATTCTGTTATCGGCGGTTTAGGTTCGGTTGTATGCGACGTAATTGCAGACGAGTGTCCCGTTCCTGTTGTTAAAGTTGGCGTTAATGATACATTTGGCGTTAGCGGACCCGCAGGAG
>JAZNNZ010000227.1:0-8690 GCA_045580525.1 Acutalibacteraceae bacterium | reverse complement strand
TATAACTACAGAAAATGCCATTCCTTATGATATGGGTGGCTTTGTGGTTGAAGAAAGCCCCTGGCGCAAGGTTAAGGCCTTTTCTGCAAAAGAAAAGAACAAGCCGCTTGTGTTTAAAGCAAAGGCAAGGCATATAGGTGTTGGCTATTTGCATTGGGGCGATAACACCTTTGGTACAGCCAAACTAAAAATTGATGATAAAGAATATTTGCTTGAAGGCTTTTTTGATATAACCTGGGAAGGTGAAATGCGTGCTATCACTCTAGCCACTAATTTAGAAAATAAAGAGCATACTATTAGTATTGAGTTAATTGACGAGCACCACGAAAAAGCAACCGGCGAAAAATTTATGTTAACCTATTTATTCCTATCGGAATAATAAAATATTACCCCTTATGAAAGGAAGCGCAAAGCAAAATGAATTTTAATCTTATGCACCCAGCAGACCAAATTGTAACAATTATGAACCGTTTATATAACTACGGTATGACCACCACTTCGGGCGGTAACCTATCTATTATGGATAGCGATGGCGTTATGTGGATAAGTCCATCCGGTGTTGATAAAGGCTCCTTAACACGTGAAGATATTATGCAGGTTTTACCCGATGGCAGCATTAAAGGTCGTCATAAACCTTCAAGTGAATATCCCTTCCACGCATCTGTTTATAAAATGCGTCCCGATTTAAAGGCGGTATTACACGCTCATCCACCGGCACTTGTTGCTTTTTCTTGCGTAAGAGAAATTCCCGATACCTCATTAATTCCAAACGCAAGTATTGTTTGCGGAGAAATAAAATTAGCCCCTTATGCACTACCCGGTAGTGATGAATTGGGCGCAAAAATCGGTGAAGAATTCAATAAGGGCTCTAACACCGTTATGCTTGAAAACCACGGTGTTGTAATTGGTGCCGAAACCTTATTTAAAGCATTCATTATTTTTGAAACTTTAGACTATTTATGCAGACTTCAGGTAAACGCAAAGCGTATTGGTACACCACGCGGACTCTCTGAAAAGCATTTAGAAATCTATAAAGCAAAAACCCACCCTGAATTTGAAGAATTCGTGCCCGAATTTTATTCTTCTAACGAGCTTGAAATTCGTAGAGAAATGTGCACACTTATCAAACGTGCATACGATAACCGTCTTTTCACCTCTTCACAGGGTACCTTCTCCTGTAGATTAGGGGATGACAGCTTTGTAGTTACCCCATATGATAAGGACAGAAAGTATTTAGAGCCTGAAGATCTTGTAAGAATTGAAAACGGACAAAAAGAAAAGGGCACACTACCTTCTCGTTCAGCTAATTTACACCGTGAAATTTATAAGCGTAACCCCGGCGTAAACGCTATAATACTTGCTCACCCACCGGGAATTATGGCTTTTGCTGTAACAGAAGCAGAGTTTGACGCCCGTTTAATTCCTGAAAGCTATATTATGTTAAGAACCGTACAAAAATATCCATTTGGTTGCAGCTTTATGCAATTAGAAAAAACCGCAGCCGAGCTTACAGAAAGCAACCCTGTAGCTATTGTTGAAAACGACTGTGTTTTAGTTACAGGTAGCAGCTTAATTAATGCATTTGACCGCTTGGAAGTTATGGAATATAGCGCAAAATCTATTATTGATACCGCCAATATCGGTGAAATTGTAAAGATTTCTGATAAAGAAGTTGACGATATTGAAGTGGCATTTAATTTAAAATAAAACGAAATATGTTTATATTGAAAGGTTAAAAATATGAGCTTAGAAAAATTAGTTTTAATGTCTAATAAATATGGCGCAAATCCCGAATATGTTTTAGCTGGCGGCGGCAACACTTCTTATAAAGACGAGGAGTTTATGTATGTAAAGGGTAGTGGTACTGCTCTTGCTACCATAACCGAAGGCGGCTTTGTTAAAATGAAGCGTGACTGCTTAAATGCAATGATGACTAAGGAATATTCTGCTGACGATGCTACAAGAGAAGCAGAAGCACTTGTTGATATGATGAATGCCCGTGCAGACGTAATAAACGGTGGCAGACCAAGCGTTGAAGCATTGCTTCACAATTTGTTCCCGCAAAAATACGTGCTTCACTTGCATCCTGCTATTGTTAATGGTATTACCTGCGGTGTAGATGGTGAAAAGACCACCAAAGAACTTTTCCCCGAATGCATCTGGATTCCCATTACAAAACCCGGTTATATTTTATCAAAAGTATGCTTTGATGAAATGAATGCCTTTAAAGCAGAACATAAAAAGGATGCTAATATGGTTATGCTACAAAACCACGGTATTTTTGTAGCGGCTGATACTTTAGAAGAAATTGACGAGATTTTTGCTGACGTTATTGCAAAAATTGAAGCTAAAGTTAAAGTAAAAGCTGATTTTTCAGAAGCTGATTTTGATGCCGATAGAGTAACTGCAATTATGCCTAAATTACGTATGCTTTACGGTAAAGGCGCAGTAGCTTCATTTATTACAAATAAGGCATTAAAAACAAAAGATACCTTTAATAAAATTGCAAAACCCTTTAGTCCCGACCATATTGTATACTGCAAAGCAGAATACTTATATTTAAAGGGCGACGAAGACCTAAAAGCGGTGTTTAACGAGTTTAAAAACACCAAAGGCTATGCACCTAAGGTTGTTTATTTAGAAGATAACGGTTATATTGTTTTAGGGGATAGCAAAAAAGATACAGAAACTGCAAAAATGTTGCTTTTAGATGCAACTAAAATTGCTTTTTACAGTGAAAACTTTGGCGGACGTCTGCCAATGCTTCAGGAATTTGTAGATTTTATTGTATCTTGGGAAGTAGAAGCTTATAGAGCAAAGGCTTCAAAAACAGCTAACGATAAGAGAATGTCGGGCAAAATCATTATAGTTACCGGTTCTGCGCAAGGCTTTGGTAAGGGCATTGCAGAAGAGCTTTGCGAAAACGGTGCTAACGTTGTTATTGCCGATATGAACTATGACGGTGCTGTTTTACTTGCTGATGAACTATGTGGTAAGTATGGCGTTGGTCGCGCACTTGCAGTTAAAGCAAACGTTTCAGATGAAGAATCTGTTAAAAATTTAGTAAAAGAAACGGTGCTAACTTACGGTGGACTTGACGTGCTTGTTAATAATGCAGGTATTGTAAGAGCCGGTTCCCTTGAAGAAATGACAAAAGAAAACTTTGAACTTGTAACCGCAGTTAACTATACCGCATATTTCTTATGTACAAAATATGCAATAGCTCCCATGAAGGCTCAAAGAGCAATAGATAATACCTATATGGGCGATATTGTTGAAGTTAACTCTAAATCAGGTCTTAAAGGTTCAAACAAAAACTTTGCATATGCAGGTAGTAAGTTTGGCGGACTTGGACTTACCCAAAGCTTTGCACTAGAACTTGCTCCATTTGGCATTAAGGTTAATGCTGTATGCCCCGGCAACTTCTTGGACGGTCCATTATGGTCTGATCCGGAAAGGGGATTATTTAAGCAATACTTTGAAGCAGGTAAGGTTCCCGGTGCTAAAAACGTTGATGACGTAAGAAAGCATTACGAAAGCCTTGTTCCGCTAAACCGCGGTTGCCTGCCTTCAGACGTTACCAAAGCAATTATGTATATAATTGAACAACCCTACGAAACCGGTCAGGCATTACCCGTTACCGGTGGACAGGAGATGCTAAAATAATGGTAGAAACACTTATTAAAAAGCTTAACGCTAACACAAAAGAAGAACGCTTAAATGCTTTAAAAGAGCTTATGGCATTATATAACAACGGTACACTTGAAATGCCAAAAGTAACAGAAAGCGTTAATAATCATATTCATACAACCTACTCTTTTTCTCCATATTCTCCAACAAAGGCTGTTTTTATGGCCTTTAAAGCAGGTCTTAAAACTGCGGGTATTATGGATCACGATTCTATTGGCGGCGCAGAAGAATTTTTAGAAGCAGGTAAAATTGCCAATATGGCAGTAACCGTTGGCTTTGAAGCCAGGGTTAAAATGGATGGTTCAAAATATTCTGATCGTAGGTTTAATAATCCTGATCAACCTTACGTTGCATACGTGGCTTGTCACGGTGTGCCGCACCAAAATATTAATAAGGTTAATGAGTTTACCGCTCCGTTAAGAGCAAAGCGCAACGAAAGAAATCGTAAGCAGGTTGATAAAATAAATGAGCTTATAGCAAAAAGCGGCATTACACTGTCATTTGAAGATGATGTTATGCCAATTTCAATGGTAAACCAAGGCGGCTCAATAACAGAAAGACATATTTTATATGCGCTTTCTTTAAAGCTTATTAATAAATTTGGTATGGGTGTTCATCTTGTTGAGTTTTTAAAGAATGAACTTAATATGGAGCTTTCGGCTAAAGTTGAGGCCAAGCTTTTATATGAAGATGGCGAATATTACGCTTATGACCTACTTGGCGCATTAAAGGGTAATTTGGTTGAAAAATTCTTTATTCCAGCAGATGAAGAATGTGTAACGGTTAAAGAATTTTGTGAATTTGTAAAAGAAATCGGCGGTATATCTGCCTATGCATATTTGGGTGACGTTGGAGATAGCGTAACAGGAGATAAGAAGGCTCAAAAATTTGAAGACGAATTTTTAGATGACCTATTAGATGAATTAAAGGATTTTGGCTTTAACGCTGTTACCTTTATGCCCACCCGTAACACAAAGCTTCAGTTAGCTCGTCTTATGAACAAGTGCAAAGAATTAGATTTCTTTGAAATTTGCGGTGAAGACGTAAACAGTCCTAGTCAAAGCTTTGTATGTGAAGCGCTGATAAGCCCCGAATATAAGCATTTAATTACAGCTACCTGGGCGCTTATAGGCCACGAAAATGCCGCATCCCGTGATATCAGACATTCAATGTTCAGCGAAGAAACCAAAAAGCGTTTCCCCGTTTTAAAAGAACGTGTTGATTATTTTTACGAGCTGGGCAGAATATAAAAAAACTGACTAATCGTTTGATTAGTCAGTTTTTTTGTGCTCAAAATTTACTGTTGTATTATTAGCTTTAAGGCTTGTAATAAACCCGAGCTCATCAAAATTTAGGGTTACACCGCTAATATTGGCGGCGTAACCTTCTTTTGTTTTAGAAAGCGGCAAAGTATCATTATAAACACTTAAAGCCGATAAGGCAATTTGCTTTAATATGCCACCGTCAATTTTTTCTGTTGGTATATTTAATCCTAAATACGAAATATTGCCACCTGCATTATCGTGGGTGTATTTTAGTCCCTTTATAGATGCAGGAGAAAGCATTTCAATTTCTACAATACCGCCGCCAAAGCTTTTAAGTGTTGCAGAATATTCGGTTTGGTTAGCAGTATAGCTTATAACACAGTCTAAATTTTTAACGGGGGTAACGCTTTTGGCCTTACACCCCGTAAATAAACAAATAATTGCAAGTAAAAATACAAGCCTTTTAATAATAAACCCTTCTTGCTTAATAAACTAAAGCTTCGGGTAACATTTTAATAAGGGTATCGGCATTAACGGCAATGCCATATTTTTCTTCTGCTTTAACCCCTAAAACACCGTGAATGTAAACCCCTGTGGTTGCGGCATTGGTAACACTTAATCCGCGAGCAAGCAGACCGCCAATAATACCGGTCAATATATCTCCACTGGCGGCAGTAGCAAGTACAGAACTTGAAGTAACGTTTACAAAAACCTTACCCATACTTGCAACAACTGTAAATGCGCCCTTAAGTACAACGGTGGTGTTATATTTTTCCGAAACAGCCTTTGCATAATAAATGCGGTTTTCTTCTAATTCCTTAACCGTAACACCTAAAAAACGAGCCATTTCGCCTGAGTGTGGTGTTAAAATAATGTTACTGCCATAAAGCTCTAATAAATGTATATGCTCTTTTATGGCGTTTATGCCGTCGGCATCAATAACGGTGGGTAAGCCCTTTTCTAAAACCCTTAAATCACATCCGCTTATGCAACCCGAACCAATAGCAAGTGCGGTGGCTTTATGGGTGTATTCATTATTTTCTTTAAAAACTGCATAAGGGCAAAGAGCCGAAAGGGTGTTATATATCTTTTCTTTATATTTTACCTTAATAAGACCGGTGCCAATAAGTGAAGCCGCGGTAATTAAATAATGCGCCGCACCCAAACTTAAAAAGTCACCCGCATCAACCCCTAAAACACCAGCGGTATATTTATTATCGCTCATGGTTTTTTCTGCAATAGCGGTAGGCTTAATTACTGTAATATCGCCAACAATATCACTTTTTTCAATGCCAATATTAAGTGCGGTTGTTTTACCGCAAAAATTTGCGGCAGGAAAAAGTATGTGGCAGGGCTTAAAGCCAATAAAGCTTAAGGTTTTATCTGCTTTAAATGCGGCACCCTTTATTTCGCCGCTATCGCAAATAAGGCCTGTTGGAATATCTAATGCTATTTTTTTAGCACTACTTTCATTTGCATAATTTACCGCTTCTAAAATAAGATCACCAATTGCGCCCTTATTGCCGGTACCTAAAATGGCATCAATAATATAATCGCTTTGCATTATAAGAGATCTGCATTTTTCTTTTTGAGAAAATAGATCGTACCATTTTCCGCCGCCTTCTTTAAAGCTGTTAAAGGTAGTAATGGCCGCTTCTGTAACGGGGTTGCCCGTAACCAAAACAACCGAAACGTCCATTCCCTTAAGCTTTAATTTTCTAGCCACAACAAAGCCATCGCCGCCATTGTTGCCGCTGCCTGTAAGAATGGTTATTTTACCGGTAATATCTTTTAAAGCGGTGGCCGCGGCAGAACCTGCGTTTTCCATAAGCCTTAAAGCAGAAATACCCTTTTTTATAGCCTTTTGTTCGGCTAAAATGGTTTGATTTTTTGTTAGAACCATCATAAGTTACACACAACCCTTGGCGCGGTGCGTTTTATTGCACCAACAATTTTTTCGTTAGGAGCAAACACAATTAAAACGTTTCCTTGTGTGCGGTGTCTGTACTCTAACATATATAATTCATCATCAGGGTTTGCGCAAAAATAGGTTTTATTAAATTGCTTATTCTTAATTTTGTTTTCATCATATTTTGAAAAAGATAATATTGAGGGTATATCAACGGTAATTAATCTTTTACGTGAGTTTCTTGCAATAATTGTGTCAATATCGAGTGAATTGTATGTAACTATATATTCATACTCGATAAAGAATTTTTGGCACAACTTATATGTACCAAAAAGTATACCTGTAATGGCTAAAATAATTACCATCATAACCATTGGCACAAACATACTAAGCACAATAATGCCAACACATAAAAGCAGTGCTACCACCCAAGCCAAAATAAGAGAAGCAAGTTTTCCGCCTTCAATTTTTATTGTTACTATTTGTTCAAAAAAGGTATCCATTATTTACTCCTAAACTTTTTCTTTAATTTTATCATAGTTAAAATAATTTATCAATATTTTTAAATAGGTGATTTTATGGTTGTAAAGCTTAAAAATATTATTGTTTGGTTTTTAAAGGGAATTGCCATTGGCGGCTCAATGACCGTACCCGGAGTATCGGGTGGCAGTATGGCAATAATTTTTGGCATATATAATAGCCTTATAAATGCTGTGGCTAATTTTTTAAAACATAAATTAAAAAGCTTAATATTATTGCTAACGGTTGGTCTTGGAGGTATAGTGGGAGTACTCATTTTATCAAAACCAATTTCTTTATTGCTTAAAACAAATCCCTTTGAAACATCATATTTCTTTATGGGCGCAGTAATTGGCAGTTTGCCAATGCTCTTTAAAAAATCCGGCTTTAATATAAAAATTAAAGATTTTTTGTTTGTGGTTTTAGGACTTGCCACCGTAGTGTTATTAAACCTGTTGCCAAAGCTTAATAGTTCTGATAATATTTTCATTTTAATAATTGCAGGTTTTATAGGTAGCATTGCGCTTGTTTTACCGGGTGTTAGCTTTTCTTATTTTTTGCTTGTGCTTGGTGCATATGAAAGCATAATGAACGCCATAAGTAATTTAAATTTAACCCTTTTAATACCGTTTTTCATAAGCCTTATTTTAGGAGTATTTTGTTTTTCTGCAATTATAAACAGAGTGCTTGAAAAACACCCTAAATTTAGTTTTTTAAGTATAATTGGTTTTTTGCTTGGTTCTTTAACGGTACTTTTTCCGGGACTTCCGCCGCTTAATAACGCATTGTTTTCTGTATTAAGCTTTATATTGGGGGTATACCTTATATATTTAACCAGTAAATTTTCAAATTAGTATTAATAAAATGTAAAAGAGCGACGAATAGTTCGTCGCTCTTTATATTTAAAGCATGGGTGGTTTTATAAAGTTTTGTTCCTTTATATTAAATAATATGTGCAGTTCAAAAAAGTAAATTATTAAAGGATAAATAATTGCCACAAGTAAATCAATTTTTAAATATGTAGCGGCAAAATAAAATAATGCGGAGCCCAGCAGTAGCCAGTCAATAACCTTTGTGCCTTTAAAAAAGCCGGAGGTCATACCGTGCTTTAATGAAAGGGTAAGTGTTAAGGCCGCAGCCGCTATAAGACCACCCCAAAATAAAACCGTTATTGCAATATTAAAAATATTTCCTAAATCTACCTTTAAACTAGATAACAGATTTGCAGTAAGTAAGGCCATACTGCTTATTGTAAAAAATATAAAGCTTAATTTTTTTAGCATAAATAAATCACCTAAAATAATTAT
>JAZNNZ010000226.1:0-2342 GCA_045580525.1 Acutalibacteraceae bacterium | reverse complement strand
TATATCATACAAAATAAAATTTTTAAAGGTTTTTTTAGGATATTTACAGAATTTTCATTTTTAAATAAAAAAGGTATGATTTTCATACCTTTTTAAATATTAAATTTAAATATTATCCCAATAACAGCTGATATAGCTATAAATATAACCGGATGCCATTTTAGTTTTTTTATACCTACAAAAAGTAATACAGCAAGTATGACACCCTGCCAAAAAAATGTCATTTTTTCACCAAAAAATGCCAGCTTAGCAACACCTATTCCGGCAACAGCAATCAGAGCACATGATGCTGCTCTTAATCCGTAAAAAACATCTTTCACCGTTTGACTATTTCTAAATTTTTCGAGCATACGGGCAATTATAAGGCTTATTATTATTGATGGTACAATCAATCCTATTGTTGCAATAACGCTACCCAAAACACCGTTGTTGAAAAAGCCAACATAAGTTGCCATATTAACGCCTAAAGGTCCAGGAGTTGATTCAGAAATTGCAACCATATTGGATATATCCCAAATACTAATCCAGTTTGTTTTTTCGGCAATTTCATATAAGAATGGTAAAGTTGCAAGACCACCACCAACAGCAAATAAACCTATCTTAAAGAAAGAAAAGAATAATTCAATCATTTTTTCTCTCCTTTCACTTTTGATAAGCGCTTGATCATAAAACCTACAAATCCAGCAGCAACAACCAGAACGGCAGCTGAAATATCAAGAAATAATGAAAGTGAAAGGACAACAGCAAAAATTGCATATGTCCATTTGTCAACAAGAGAGCTTTTTGCAAGCTTTAGAATGGCGTTAAATATCAATACGCAAACACAAACTCTGATGCCATTAAATGCATAACCGACTTCTGGAATTTCAGCATAGTTTTTAACAAACGCTGTTATTATAGTTATAATCACAACTGAAGGAAATACTACACCAAGGGTTGCAAAAATTCCTCCCAAAACACCTTTTTGCTTATATCCTACAAAAGTTGCTGTGTTGACAGCAATAATACCCGGCGTACACTGGCCAATTGCAAAATAGTCTAAAAGTTCATCATCTGTTGCCCATTTATGTTTTGCAACAATATCACGCTGTAGTATCGGAAGCATGGCGTATCCGCCACCAAATGTTACTGCACCTATTTTTGCAAATGCTAAAAAAAGCATAAAAATTTCCTTCATTTATGAAAATCCTTTCAAAGTGTGTTATTAAATGATAACATGATTGAATGTCGGTACTATCTTTTCAAGTTCTTCAACAGTCTTTTTAGAATCATTGCTGTTTGCAATTTCTCTTATTCGTTCAATTGATGCAACAAATTCTTTTTCATCAATTTCAATTTGCTTACCGATGAAAATCTTCTTATTTGCAGTTTCACGAAGTCCTTCTTCGGACATTAAAAGCTCTTCAAAAAGCTTTTCGCCAGGACGTAGTCCTGTAAATTCAATAGGAATGTCTGTATATGGAATTTTTCCGTGAAGTTTAATAAGGTTTTCGGCCAGGGATAAAATTTTAACCGGTTCACCCATATCAAGAACAAATATTTCGCCACCACGAGCTATTGTTCCTGCTTGAAGAATCAAAGAAACCGCTTCAGGTATTGTCATAAAGTATCTGATAATATCAGGGTGCGTTACAGTTACGGGGCCGCCAGCTGCAATTTGCTTTTCGAATAGTGGAATTACCGAGCCATTTGATCCCAAAACATTACCAAATCTTACTGCAACAAATTCAGTAGATGACTTCTTTTGGGCAAAATATTGAACAATCATTTCACAACAACGTTTTGTAGCACCCATAACATTTGTTGGATTTACAGCTTTGTCAGTTGATACCAAAACAAACTTATTAACGTTATATATATTTGCAAGACATGCAACATTATATGTACCAACAATATTATTCTTTATTGCTTCTTCTGGACTTGTTTCCATAAGAGGAACATGTTTGTGCGCTGCAGCGTGGTATACAATCTCAGGCTTAAACATCTCAAATAAAACCTTCATCTTATCAAAATCTCTTACTGAAGCAATTCTTACGTCAAGATCAAGATCTTCATATTCAGCTAAAAGCTCTTGTTGAATATCATATGCATTATTTTCATAAATATCTACTATAACAAGCTTCTTAGGCTTAAATTTAGCAATCTGCCTACATAGTTCCGAACCAATAGATCCGCCTCCGCCTGTCACCATACATACCTTGTCGCGAAGCAAAGCTTTTACATCTTCATTATCAAATCTAATAACTTCTCTTCCTAAAAGGTCTTCAACATTTACAGTTTTTGCCTGTTCTAAAATATCTGCACTCATAATAAGTTCATATAGATGAGGGATTGTTTTAACT
>JAZNNZ010000225.1:0-2045 GCA_045580525.1 Acutalibacteraceae bacterium | reverse complement strand
GAAGGCAAATTTACCGCTAGAGAAGTAAGAGATAATTTTGAATATATTTATTTGAGCAAAGATTTAGCGGAGCTTGGTGGTAAAAAATATCATTCTAAAAGAAACCATATTAAAAACTTTTCTAAAGAAAACGATTACAGCTTTGAACCACTTGATGAAAGCAATGCCGATGAATTTGTAAAAGCGGCTACAATATGGTTTAATGAAAACCCACAAAACGAAAGCACAAAAATTGAGCTTGAAGGAATTAAAAATATTTTAAAATATAAAAAAGAGCTTAATTTGCTTGGTGGAGCTTTAAGGGTTGACGGTAAAATTATTGCATTTACTTTAGCATCTAAAGTAAACGCAAATACAATTAATATTCATATTGAAAAAGCGCTGCCGGAATATAAATCTGCATACCCCGTAATAAACCAGGAGTTTGCTAAAAGAATATATAACGATTTTGAATATATAAATCGCGAAGATGACATTGGAATTGAAGGGTTAAGAAAAGCAAAGCTTTCTTATAAGCCACATTTACTTTTAAAGAAATATGAGATAAATTTTAATGAATAACATTACTTTTGAGAATAAAATTACTTCTTTAGGTGACAAAGTAGCCAAAGAGCTTTATTGCGAGGCCTTTTGTGAAACAAACGAAAGTGCCGAACTTCTTTTTGCATCTTTATTAAATGGCAGTTTGAACCTAAGTTTAAGTGTTGATAATGAAAGAGTATGTCAATTATTTTTAATTGACTGTGATATTGTTTTAGATAAATCATACCCTATTTATTATTTATACGCCGCTTCTACAAAAAAGAAGTTCAGGGGCAAAGGACTTATGCATTCTTTAATAGAATATGCTAAAACTTTAACCACACAAAACGGTAAATATGGCATTGTGCTAAGACCTGCAAATGAAGGCTTATTTGAATTTTACAAGTCTTGCGGATTTAATAAAACTCTTTGTAGTGAAGTGTTTGAATATACCGCAAAAAATGACGTTAGCAGCTGCTATGAAATTTCTGCAAGTGATTATCTAAAAAAGCGAGAAGAATTATTAAAAGATACACCACACGTTGCTTTAAAACATAATTTAACTATGGGGCTTAATAACCACTACCGTATTTTTGGTAATGAAAAATCAATTATTCTTGCGGAACGTTACACTGAAAACGGTCACGCATTTATTGCTGAATGTTTAGGTGATAAAGATGCGCTTGATTTTGTTATAAATACACTTAACTGCACTAGTGCAACTGTAAAAACGATTGGCAATAAAACGCCCTTTTCTGTAATTTGGTTTAACGATAAAATTAAAGAACCGCAGTATAATATATACCACGGTCCTTGCTTTGAATAATTATTTGGTTTTAAAGACATATTCGGTACCGTTGTGAGAAATCATAACGGTATCTTTTGCTTTTATTGAGCCATCCAGCATTTTTTCGCTTAAAGCATCTTCAATATTATTAACAATTGCACGACGGAGCGGTCTTGCGCCATAAATTTTATCAAAACCGGCATCCGCTACAGCGGTTACTGCAGAATCTTCGAATTCTAAATTAATATCTAGTTCATTTAAGCGTTTTGTTAAAGAATTCAACATATTTTTTGCAATGGATAAAATATGCTCTTTTTGTAATTTGTGGAAAACAATAATATCATCCACCCTGTTTAAGAATTCCGGTCGGAATTCTTTTTTTAGTTCTTCTAAAACCTTGCCTTTAATATCGGTATCGGTTTGGTCTTGCTCAGAAAAACCAAAAGAAACCTTTGTATCGGTAATATTTCTGGCTCCAATATTTGAGGTCATTATAATTACGGTATTTTTAAAATCTACCCTTCTACCGGTAGAATCGGTAATATGACCATCTTCTAATATTTGAAGTAAAATATTAAATACATCGGGGTGTGCCTTTTCAATTTCATCAAAAAGCACCACGCTATATGGTTTTCTGCGAACTTTTTCGGTTAACTGACCGCCTTCTTCATAACCGACATATCCCGGCGGTGAGCCTATCATTTTAGATACGGTGTGTTTTTCCATATATTCACTC
>JAZNNZ010000224.1:0-6976 GCA_045580525.1 Acutalibacteraceae bacterium | reverse complement strand
GTGAGAACCAACCCAACCATTAGCATTAATAGAGGGTTTGTTATTTTTATATTCTGTTGCGCGAACAGCCGCTACTGTACTGGTTAATGTTGCATTTGCCGACGCAGCAGTTGCTTTTTCAAAGCTACCATCTTTAAAAATAACAGCCGCCTCTTCATTGCGTTCATAAGTTAGGCTAATGTCATCAATATACATACTGCCGCTGCCTTCATAAGCAAAAGAAATTACAATTTTACTTAAATCCGCAGAAGAAGTAAAGTTTGCTGTATATTCAGTCCATTCATTAGCTGTATACGACTTATTTCTGTTCTTTACAATAACAGGCATCAATGTTTTGTCGTACAACTGAATTCTGTTAGCTGCGTCAACGGGTGTAAACTTATCATAGCCTTTAAAGCTATATCCATCAGCAGTAACGTCAGATGCGTCCTGAATGTTAATATCCATCCAGTTAACAGCGTCAGCATTAAATTTAACGGTTAGGGTATAATCCATGCCCGGTAAAACGTCAATTTCTTTAAACGCTGTACCCCAAGACGTAATTGCCATAGACTTTCCACCTTCTGTGGAAGCCTTTGTATCAGACACTAAAAGAGTTTTTGAATTACTTCCGGACGTCCAACCATTAGAGCCCTTCGTACCCTTAAAGTATCCGTTATTTCCGCCCTCATTGTCATAATCCTTCCAAACGAGAGCGTCGTCGGCCGCCATATCGGTGCCAACGGTGTAGCTTTCAAAATTCTCTTCATAGCCAACAGCCGCTGATGCCACAAAAAGATTTGTGAACATTCCGGCTACACTTGTAAAGAGCATTACGAAGCTTAAAATAATCGATAATGTTTTCTTCATATTTTCCTCCTGTATAATAAGCGTATTATATCACATACATTTTACACTAAAACGACTTTTTTGTCAATAAATTTACATCTTACTAAAGGGTTAAAAATAAACTATAAAATCATAAAAATTTAAACCTTTTAACATAATTTTCTTTTTTATTAAATTATAATATATTTATACTTGCATTTTTTTGAAAAATTTGCGATAATGAACTATATATGTTTATTTCAAGTATATGGGAGCTTTTTTATGACTAATGCACTAAAAATGGAAAATGTAATTTTTAATGAGGAACTGAAGGACCCAGCCTTTTACGAAGAGCTCTATAAAGCACGTAATTTAGAAGAAGGCGCAAAGGTTACACGTGTTGCTCCAAGTCCTACAGGTTATTTACATCTTGGAACTCTGTATGTTTCATTAATATGCCGCATTACCGCAGGTAAAAACGGTGTATTTTACGTAAGAATTGAAGACACCGACAAAAAGCGCGAGGTTGAAGGCGGTGTTGAAAATATAATTAACGGTTTATACGACTTTGGCGTTATTCCGGATGAAGGCTACACCATAAACGGTGAAAGCGGTGAATACGGTCCTTATAAGCAAAGCGAACGTGGAAAAATTTATCGCGCATTTGCTAAAAAGCTGGTTTCGGAAGGTCTTGCCTACCCCTGCTTTTGCACCGCAGAAGAACTTGCAGAAATTCGTGAAGCCCAAGAAAAAGAAAACGTAAAAACCGGTTACTATGGCAAATATGCAAAATACCGTGACATTTCTCCCGAAAAGGCTAAAGAGCTAATTGAAAAGGGACTTCCCTTTACCGTCAGATTTAAAAGTCAAGGAGACGAAAGCAAAAAAATCGTTGTTGAAGATTTAATTAAGGGCGAAATTGAAATGCCGCAAAACGACGAAGATTTTGTTATTTTAAAAAGCGACGGTATTCCTACCTACCACTTTGCACACGCCATTGATGATCATCTTATGCGCACCACCACCGTTATCCGCGGTGACGAATGGCTTTCAAGCTTACCAAAGCACGTTGAGTTGTTTTTAAATTTAGGCTTTAAACTGCCAAAATACGCGCACATTGCTCCTATTATGAAGCTTGAAAACGGTAACAAGAGAAAAATTTCCAAACGTAAAGACCCAGAAGCCGCGGTTTCTTACTTTAAAGAAGAAGGCTTTCCGGCTATTTCGGTTATTGAATACTTAATGCACATTGCTTCAAGTGAGTATGAAGCATTTAAAAAAGCAAACCCAAACGCAAATTATATGGACTTTAAGTTTAACATAAAGAAAATGAGTCTTTCGGGTGCGCTGTTTGATTCGGACAAGCTTAACGACGTCAGCAAAAACATCATAAGCCGTATGAGTGCCGATGAAGTTACAAATTCTGTGCTTGTCTGGGCTAAAGAATTCAGTCCTAAATTTTATAAAAAAATTTCTGCTGACACCGCATTTTTAAAGGGAATTTTCTCTATCGACCGCGACGTTCCAAAGCCGCGTAAAGATATTGCAAAATGGTCAGACACCATTGAATTTACTGAATATTTTTACAATAGGCCAACCGTTTCTTTACCTGATAATATGGATAAAAACGATGCGATTAAGCTTATTGAAAAATATATTGAAATTTACAAAGAAGAAGCCACACAGAGCGACTGGTTTAACTCTTTAAAAACCATTTGTCCTGTTGCAGGTTACTGTGCCGACACAAAGGAATTCAGACAAAATCCAGATGCTTTTAAAGGCTCGGTTGCAGACGTTAGCACACTGATTCGTTTATGCATTACCGGCAGAAAGAACAGTCCCGAATTATACAGCATTATGCTTTTAATTGGCAAAGAAGAAACCATCTGCAGATTAAACTCTGCAATAGCATATATTAAGGAGAATTTTTAATGAGCAAAAATAATAGACCTAATTTTCCTAAACGCGCAATTATTACTGCGGGTATGCCCTACGGTAACAAAGAATTACACTTTGGTCACATTGGCGGCGTGTTTATTCCTGCAGATATTTATGCAAGATTTTTAAGAGATAGAATTGGCAAAGACAACGTAATTTTTGTTTCGGGTACAGACTGCTACGGTTCTACCATTGAAGCAAGTTTCGAAGCCGCAAAGGCCGACGGTTTTGACGGTGATATTAAAGACTTTGTTTTATCTAACCACCAAAAGCAAAAAAAGGTGCTTGAAGACTATGGTATTTCACTTAACCTTTTTGCTGCATCTGCTTTATTTGAAGGTGGCGCAGAACAAACAAAAATGTCACACAATGTGTTTAACACCCTTAAAGAAAAAGGCTATTTAAGATTAGAAAAAACCAAACAATTTTACGACGAAAAAATGGGCACATTTTTAAATGGCAGACAGGTTGTTGGTCGTTGTCCCATTCAAGGATGTAAATCTGAAACCGCATATGCAGACGAGTGTTCTTTAGGACACCAATATAATGCAGATGAACTTATTGCACCAAAAAGTGTGCTTTCGGGTGAAGTGCCGGTTATAAAAGAGGTTGACAACTGGTATTTTGACTTGGTTTCTTTTAGAAAAGATATTATAAAATACACCGAATACTTAAAGACTTTACCTAACGTTCGCGAAGGTCTTACCACAATTATGAGCGAGTTTTTAAGAGATCCCGCTATTTTTGTTAAAAAAGAATGCGAAGAAGAGGTAAAAGCCTTAACCCTTCCCCCATATACCACAATATTTGAAGACAACAAGCCTTCTTATCAGCTTGTTTTTGAAACACTTGAAGACAGAGCTGAAGCTTGTAAAGCATTAACCAACGCTTCTATTCGTTACCGCACCGGTAAAACCGTAGTTCCTTTCAGAATTTCGGGTAACGCTTCTTGGGGTATTAAGATCCCCGAAAACGATAACCTTACCTTCTGGGTATGGCCCGAAAGCCTTTGGGCACCAATTTCATTTACCAAAGCCTATTTACAGTCTATTGGCTGTGATGAAAACGAATATAAAAATTGGTGGAACAACAAAGACTGTACCGTTTACCAATTTATTGGCGAAGACAATATTTATTTCTACGGTATTGCTCAAACAGGTTTATGGCTTGCATTGCAAGAAACAGAGCCTTCAATTACACCTGATGACGGTGTTTTACAGCTAACACGTTTGGTTGCAAACCATCACCTATTATTTGGTAAGAAAAAGGCAAGTTCTTCTTCTGCTATTAAGCCACCAAAGGCAGGCGAACTACTAAATTATTACACCGCAGAACAGCTTAGAATGCATTTTATTAATGCTTCACTTTCAGAACAAAGCGTTGGCTTTGAACCAAAGAGTGTTATAAACCCTGAAGCTGTTAAAAACGGTGAGTTTGATACCGTTTTATACGAAGGAAATCTGCTAACCAACGTCTACAACCGTTTGGTGCGTTCCTGCCTATATACCGCACAAAAGCATTTTGACAACAAAATGCCTGAAGGTAGTGTTAGCGCAGAGGTTTTGGCAAAGGCCGAAGAAGTAATTTTAAATTACGAAGAGCTAATGTATCTAAACAAATTTGATAAAATTTTCGAATTGCTTAACATTTATCTTCGTGATGCGAATAAGGCTTGGGCAGCAAAAAGCCGCGAAGCTGACGCTAATGACGATATGAGTCTTCGCGCACAGCTAATTATTGATTCACTTCACATTGTCAAAGTTCTTGCGGTACTGTTCCATCCATTTGCACCGAAGGGTTGCGATATGGTGCTTGATTACTTGAATTTAAGCGATGAAGTTTATTCTTGGGACTATATTTTTGAAGATATTACCGCAAGAATTAAAGCAGGTCACGAGTTTAAGTTTTTACCACCTAAAACCGATTTCTTTACTAAACACGAAAGTCAGTATTAAACTATGAAAAATATAGATATTTTAAATTTTTTAGAAGAATGGTGTCCGCCGGATTCTGCCGCTTCTTATGATAACGTAGGCTTTTTAGTGGGCGATAGAAACCAGGAAATTACTAAGATTTTAGTAGCGCTTGACTGTACAAGCAATGTTATTGAAGAAGCAGAAAACTTGGGTGCAAATTTAATTGTTACACACCACCCAATCATCTGGGCTCCACTTAAAAACGTTACCGAGTCTTCCCGCGTTTTTAAGCTAATTAAAAGCGGTATTTCGGTAATTTCTTGCCATACAAATTTAGACGTTGCAACCGGTGGCGTAAATGATGTTTTAGCCGAAAAACTTGGCCTTAAAAACATAAAAATTCTTGATAATATGGATGGCGATTTTTGCAGTCGTTTGGGTGAACTTGAAAGAGAATATTCACAAGAAGAATTTGCAAAATACGTTAAAGAAAAGCTTGACACGGTTGTACGCTTCAGCGTTGGTAAAAACACAATAAAAAAGGTTGCGGTTTGTGGTGGCGCAGGTAGCGAAATGCTAGTTCCCGCCTTGCTTTCGGGGTGTGACGCACTAGTTACTGCAGATGTTAAACATTCAACCTTTATAACCGCAGAAGAAAAGGGCTTAACGCTAATTGATGCCGGTCATTTTGACACCGAAAATATGATTATAAAGCCTTTGGCAAACTACTTAAAATCGAAAACAAATTTAGAGATTTTTGAAAGCCAATTAACCCCTGTAAAAAGTTTATAAAAAACAATAATAAACACCCCAAAACTCTAATAAAATAGAGTTGGGGTGTTTTTATGTTTTATTGTTTAATTGTTGCGCCTTTTAATGTTTTTAAAAGGAAAATTAAGGTCATAAAAAAGCGCAATTATTGTGTAATAATTGCCAGAAAAAACGCTTTTGGTTTAATAAATACAAAGAAAATTATTAAAAAATTCGGGAATACTTTTGTGCTGGAAAAGGGTGTGAAAATTGATTCAATTTTGCCATATAATACCGAAAATTTTGTTAACACACAAATAGAAAATTACCTTAAAAACATAACCGCAAAGGAGCCGATTTTAAAGAACCTAAACGGTGAATTTTTACCCGTTTTTTTGCAATTTTTAGGTCAAAAACAAACGGTTTTTATAAGAACAAACAACAAAACTTCCTTTGTAAAATTGTGTGAAGATTGCTTTGATTTATACGGTGTTGAGCCTGTGTTTTTTGAAGAAAAAACCATAGAAAACAGTGATAATTTTTATGATATTGACGCCTTTTTTAACAAATTAGAGGAGCCATTTTTTACAGAATGTGAGCTTTTGAAAAGTCTTGATCCGTTGCAACTAAAAGCAGCTTTTTTTGAGTGTATGAATAATGAAAAATAAAAGGCGGTAAGTACTTACTTACCGCTAAAATTTGTTATATCTTTGCTGAATTTAAATTTTTTATTTATTAAATTTTTGAAAAATTCAGGATTGTTGTTATAGGTTAAAATTATTGTATTTTGGTCTTTTATTTCAAATTTATAAACTGCAGTTTGCGAATTTGCAATTAAAACACCATTCTCTATTTCATAGGTTCCTATCTCCGCAAAAGAAGAAAGCAACCCGCTACTCATTGAAAAACCTTTTTTATTTATATCAAGACTAATAAATGGAGTAAAGCCTAATTCATAGTCCCCTTCTGCGAAATAATAACCATCTTCAACCGCAGTATTATTAGCACAGCTTACCGCAAAAATGAGCATTAAAAAACAAAGAAAAACACAGGCAACTTTTTTCATAAGTTCTCCTTATTAAAGCATTTTAAGGTTCTTAAAAATCTCTTCCCGATTTGATTTTGCACCGTTAAATTGCGGCCAGGCATCTATGCCATCATCGTTTTTTCTGGGAATAATATGAATATGAAAATGCGGCACTGACTGACCTGCGCTCTCATCACTTGCGTTTAATAAATTAACACCATCATAGCCACATTTTTCACTACAGTGGTTCGATACTTTTTTAACAGCGGCCATCAAGCTATTAAGAGTTTTCTCATCACAATCTAAAATAGATTTTACATGCTTTTTGGGTATTGCAACTAAATGTCCATCAACGTCATCAGCAATATCCATAAAAACGAGAGCACTTTGGTCTTCATATACCTTTAAAGCGGGGATTTCTCCTCTAACTATTTTACAAAAAACACAGTCCATTGTAATCTCCAATAAATCGTTTGTTCTGTAAATTAATAGTAGCATAAATAATAGTGTATTTCAATAAGGGATTTATTTCATTGAA
>JAZNNZ010000223.1:0-6845 GCA_045580525.1 Acutalibacteraceae bacterium | reverse complement strand
TACTTCTTTGTCTTCAACAAACTCTTCATCCTTTAGAGTGTCTTGAACACACTCTAAAGCAATATCAAGCGCAGAAGAGGTTACTTCATAAGAATAGAGCTTTCTGCCATCAGACAAAACAACATATGGTTTAAAGCTAATTGGCTCGGAAAGTTTTTCTTCGGCAATATTAGATACCAAAATACTATCGCTACCGTCAAGAATAACGGTTTTCTTTTCTTCATCATTAAATCCAACTTCTACGCCAAGCTCTTTAATTGATAAACCATCAAAATCAGAAAGTAACTTTTCTTTGTCAATTTCAACACTATACTCTAAAGAAAGACCATTTTCATCTATTGGCTTAATACCTAAAACCGATATACCGCCTACAACATCTAATGTGGCTTTACCCGAAACCACATCTTCCTTTTTATAAAGCACCATATCATCTAAATAGATGGGCTCTGTAGTATTGTTAGCGGCAGAATATTGCATACCTATTTTTAGTTTATTGTAACCTTTTGAATTAAATTCAAAATCAACCCTTTGCCAACAATCGTGCAATGTTTTTTCTGCTTTGTCATCAAAACCGTCAAAATATTTCCAGGTAAATGGATCACCAAGCCACCATTCACCGTTACAAGCGGTCATTTCGCTATTGGGGTTTGTTACGCAAACATAGTTTAAAAGTGGTGTTTGCCTTGAATTTTCGTGAGATTTAAAATAGTAATAAAAACTGAACACATAATCGGTATTCGGCTCAACGTCTACCACTCTCATTAAAATTGTGTTTCTAAAATCGCACTTTAGGCTTTGTTTACCGCTATGAGCCATTTCATCGGTAACGATACCATAGGTTTTAAAAGCATCTGAAGCATACCAGTCCTCAGAATACCATTTGCCAAGTATTTTGTAAATTTGACGGTCTTTGTTTATATGCTCAAACGAGCCGCCCTTAATAAGACCTATTGCCCCTTCTGCTTTGGGGTTATAAGTTTTTGATGATTTGATTTTTAAAGAATTACATTTTTCGTTTGATAGTTTTAACATCTTCATATTATCTATCTCCCTAAAAATATGGTTAGTCGTTACGTGTTGTATAAATCATAACACTGCAAGGAGGAATAACATCCCTTAATTCCTTTCCAACGTAAAACTCTTTATCTATTCCTGCAAGTCTTGCTCTGTCATCAGGTTTTAAATCAAGACCTGCATATGTATGACGATAAAGCTTTTCGTTTAAAGCGGCGCCAAACTGAAGATTTATTGCCTTTGCGCTTTCGCCCATATTGGTAACCATAACGGTTTTTATGCCCTTATCGTTTGTAAGCATACAATAGAATATATCTTTACCAACTCTAAAGTCTGTTTCAATTGTTTTGTCTAAATCCTTTGCATAGCGGCTATAAAGTGAAATACCATAATAGGTGCTATGCGGTGTATAGCTGCGAAGTAGACTTGGTGCTGTACCCGTACAATGAATACCGTCACTCATTTCCACCGTTTCACTATGGCTGTTGGGCCATTGTTGGTCATAAATTGACCAATAACAGAAGCCTAAAATTTTATTTTTAATACCTGCAACAGCGGCAGTCATAATTTGTGGAGCATGCCAACGGCGCATATCTTTATCGAAATAAAGAGTACCTGCAAACAATTCATCCGAAAAGATTTGCGGATTTACACCGTTATCACTTAAGCATTCATTTAAATCTTTAAAGGCTTTATCTAAATAGTTGTAAGAATAGTCGGGGTGGTTTGTGTAATCAAGATGATTATGCACCGTCCATTGATGGCCCGTATGCGTTGAATAAATATCGATCATCTTTTTATCAGGTAAATTCTTTAGTACGTATTCTAAAAGTAATTTATCGCGTTTATGACATTCACAACAAGACTGGTTTGGACCAATAATTGTAACCTTATCGCGTATACCATATTTATTCAGCTTTTCATTAAAGCCAATAATCATTTGAACGTAAGCGTCACACTCTTGTTCGTCATCACGAATATTCCAAGCTGGTTCTGTAAAGCAAATTGCATATTTTACGTTATTTAAACCGCGTTCCCAGAATGCTTTAAAGCCTTGGGCCGCCCATTCACCATAACGTAAAGCTGCTTTTCTGATTCTGATTTGGTGCTCGGTCATACCGCTAAAATCTTCGCCTTCACTTTCCCCGTAAAAGTCGGGGCCTTCGCCACGAAGATATGTGTGGTCCTTATACCAAACTGCAGGGAATTTATCGGGGGCAAAATATTCAATTAACCAACCGCAAGTTAGCATAACGTCAATATTACGTTTTTGAAGTTCTTCAGCGGCTTTGTACATTGCCTGCATTGTTTTGCTATTCCAGTCCCAGCCTGTAAACTCGCCTTCAGGACAGGCATAGGTTGAACGGAACATTGAACGAACTGCGGTAATACCCGATTCTTTTAATCGGTCCATTTCAATTTGAACCTGTTCCTCGGTGTATTTTCTGTCACATTCATCATCCATATATGCCATAAGATGATAAATACCTGTGTTCATGGGACTAAAAATTTCACCGTAAACACCTTTATCGTTATAAACAGGTAGATTATTAACAACAGAACTGTTTGTTGCAATATCGGTTACCTTTTCAATAACCTCTATATCTTCAACAAATTCTTCATCAATTACGGTATCGTTAATATTTTGCATTAAAACTTCAACCGGAAGACAAGCGGTTTCATAACCGTAAACAGTTTTAACCACGCCATTAATATTAATTTTTGCATATGCGCGAACAATTAAAGTGCGGCTTAAATCTTCTTCTGTAATACCCGAAAAAGCCACAACGTCAGTGCCATCAATTTTAACCGCTTTAGCGTTTTTATTATTTATATTCAAACTACCGCCAAGCTCGTCTTGATATCCTGCTAAAACGCCCAATTCTTCTATTGTAGCGTTAGCGTAATCGGCTAAAAGTTTTTCTTTATCAACTTCAACCTGATATTCTAATTTTAAACCGTCTTCTGTGTTGGCTACAGCCTTTTCAATTACAACACCCGCAAGTGTATCTAATGAAACTTCGCCCGATAAAATCAGTTCTTTTTTATAAAGAACCATATCATCAATAAAAATTGCAGGAGTTTCAAAATCAGCCGCAGAATATTGTAGTCCTATAGAAACCTTTTCGTAATTTTTAGAATTAAATTCTACGTCTATTCTCTGCCAATGGTCATGAACGGTTTTTATTCCGTCATCGCGGTGACCGTCATAATAGTCCATAACCATATTTTGTCCCAACCACCATTCACCGTTACAAACGGTAAAACGAATTTCGGGACTACCAACAGAAACAAAGTTCCATAATGGTGTTTTGTGACTTTCGGCATCGGATTTCATATAGTAATAAAAGCTGAAAATATAATCGGTATCTTTTTCAACTTCTACGCGTTTCATTAGCATTCTGTTTCTAAAGTCAGCCTTTAAGCTTTGTTTACCGCTATGAGCCATTTCTCCGGAAATATCAGCATAGGTTTTAAAGCCTTCAAAGCCTTCAAAACCGCCATACCACTTACCGTCGTTATATGTATAAACCAAGCGGGTTTTTGTAGTGTTTTCAAAGGATCCTTCAGATAAAAGATTATTGGTTGCAACCGCCTTTATGGTTACAGCCTTGCTGTTTTTTAAGTTTACATTTGCAGACTTTTTGTTTGATAATTCAATAGTTTTCATAAAAAAGTCCCTCCCTATAAAAAGTTCAAGTTCATTTTAGCATAATAACAATAAAAATAAAGGTCTAAAAATAAACTATTTTATAGCGTTTTTTTAGACCCTTTTATTAATTAAATATTTATTTATAAATATAACTATGCACATCGTCATTTATTGCGTTATATTTTGTCAGATTAAAATATTTCTCTATAATTTCTGTGCCTACAAGCTCTTTGGTTGTTCCAAAAAACTCTATTTTTCCGTTGTGTAAAAATAGAATATCATCGGCATTATCAATAGCCTTATTTACGTCGTGCATTATAACAATTACGGTTTTACCATTTTCTTTAAGTTCTTTTATTACTTGTAAAAACAATGCAGAAAATGACGGATCTAAAAAGCTCAACGGTTCGTCAAAAATACACACTTTTGTATCTTGCGCTAAAATCATAGCCAAATAAGCGCGTTGCCTTTCGCCACCGGAAAGTTTGCTAATTGGAGTATTAACAAAATCTGAAAGTTTAGTTTTAATAATGGCACTTTCTATTTTTTTAATATCGTTTTGCGTCAATTTATTGTTAAAGCTTAAATAGGGGTTACGACCAAGCGACACTAAATCGTATACAGTAAGTTCGCTTTCCGGTAAATTTTGTGGTAAAAAGGACATTTGCTTTGCCCTGTTTATTAAAGGAATTTCTTTAATATCTTCCCCATCTAACAAAATTTGTCCGCCATATTTAATCTGATTTAAAAACAAAGAAAAAAGCGTGGTTTTGCCGCTACCATTTTGTCCTAAAACCGCAACTATGCTACCTTTATGAATTTTAAAGTTAGCATTAAAAACAACCTGCTTTTTACCGTAAAAGGCATCTACGTTTTTAAACTCAAGCATTTTTATTCCCCCTTAAAGCCAATATAAGAAAGAATGGCGCACCTAAAAATGCTGTAATAATACCCAGTGGTATTTCGGTTTTTGGTAATAATATTCTGCTAAATAAATCGGCATAAATCAATAACGTAGCACCAATTAATGCGCTTAAAGGCACCAGATATTTTATTTTAACGCCACAAAGCTTTTTGGCAATATGAGGCACAGCAAGTCCCACAAAACCAAGCAGCCCCGAAAACGATACTGCTGCCGCCGCAGAAAAGGAAGCAAGTATTAAACAAACAAGCCTTATTGTCTTTGCGTTTACTCCCAAAGAAACCGCTGTGGTATCACTTAAAGAAAGGGCATCTATTTTGCTTGATAAAAATACTGATACCACCATTACAAGTAAAATAATAATTACAGGAATTACAAGCTTTTCTGTTTTTACACCGTAAAGTCCGCCAACAGAAAAATAGCGGTAATTTAAAGACAGGTCGTCATTTAAAATAATAAAAAATGAAATAAAGGCGTTAAAAATCGCGGTTACCGCAATACCCACCAAAATTATTGTAGACTTTTTGTTTGAAAAGCGTGATGCAACCCCCACAATTAAAAGTGTGGTTAAAAATGCGCCAACAAATGCCGCAACTGGTAATAAATAAAAGCTTAAGGGTAAAAATGCGCTTATTAAAACAACCGCAAAACCCGCCCCCGCATTAACACCAATAATATTAGGACCGGCAAGTCCGTTATTAGTAACGGTTTGAAGTATAGCACCCGACACCGCAAGTCCCATACCTGCAACCATTGCCCCTAAAACACGTGGCAAACGAAGGTTATAAATAATAATGCTTTCGGTTTTAAAGCCTTCTTTATTTAATAAGCCGCCTATAAACGAACTTAAATCTATTTTTGTGCTGCCTAAAATTAACGACATAATAAGCCCTACCAAAAGTAAAGCTATAAATGCTAAGTATGCATATAAAATTTTAGGCCTTTTAAAATTCATTTAAAAATTTTCTTCTCCGTATAAGGTTTTAGCTAAAAACAAATAGGATTCATACCAACGGTGGTTTGGTTTATATTGAAACAGATCTTTTTCTAAAAATATAACATTATTATTTTTAACCGCCGAAATTTCTTGCCATTCAGGTTTTTGAAAGGTGGTTTCAACCAAACTTTCGGCCGCTTTTGCATTACCCATTGTAGATACAAAAATATACTGTGGGTTTGCGCTCAATACTTCTTCCTGGCTTAGTCCGTCAAGCAAAATTGGTGCGCTGTCTGCAATATTTATGGCATTTAATTCTTTAAGCATAGTCGCCGCAAAATGCTCGTCCGAAGACTTTGCTTTAAGTGAACTTTCGCTGCTGCCGCTACGAATAAACAAAACCTTTTTGGTTGGTTTTTCTTTAGTTTTAAGCAGCAAAGCATCTATATTTTCTTTAACATTTAAACCATATTCATTATAGTTTTTAGGTGTTTGGGTTATATCGCAAAAAATCTTTAAAACCCTTAAATAGTCGTTAAAGCTTTCTACCCGCATTAAGCAAAACGGAGCACCGGTATTTTCAAGTTCACTAAATGCCGCTTTATGCCCTGCTAAATCTGCAGAACCTATTATAAAATCAGGTTTAAAAGATACAAGCAGTTCTGTGTTAATAGTTTTACCCGCACCATCATCAACCAAAAGCACAGTGTTATTGCAAATATTTCTTTCAACCGTTTCGCCAACCGTTATATCAACCTTGCCACCTGCGTTTTGCCAAATTTCAGCATAAGAAGAAAGTAGTACCGCCACCCTTTGCGGTTTTGAATAAAGGGTAACGATGTTTTGGCTGTCATCTAAAAAGCTATAATATTCTTTTATGGTAGTCAGGTTACTGCAGGAACAAAAAACCAAAACTGCAGCAACTATTAAAGTTATAATTTTAAAAAATGATTTCATTATTTTAATAATATTTCTTCTTTTCTTTTTAATATATCGTCAGCTAATATTTCTTTTTCCGTTATTTTAAAGCCAATGCGGTTTATTGTGTCGGAAAAGCGTTCTCCGGGCATTCCGTTTTCTTTAAAGAATAAAATTGTTTTTTCTATTGCTAAAAGCAGTTCTTCTTTGGTTTCAAAAATTTTATTTAGTTTAGTACCGCGGCCCACCTTTTTGCCCCAGCGTCCGCCAATATGCATTTTATAACCCGCGGTTTTAACCTTTGTTGCCTCAAACGGACAAAGCTTTTTGCATCTGCCGCAGTTAATGCAGCTTGAATAATCTATAACCGCTTTACCATCAATAACACTTACCGCTTTCAT
>JAZNNZ010000222.1:0-13494 GCA_045580525.1 Acutalibacteraceae bacterium | reverse complement strand
GCATACTACAGAAGTGTTGACGGTATTTTATATGATAAAAACGTTGTAACCTTAATGGCATATCCTTATGCAAAGGGTGGAGAATATAACGTACCTGACAGTGTTACAAACATCGACTTTTTATATCACCAGGATTTTTACAGCTTTGTTACACCAACATTTAGTGAAAACTCTTCTGCTTATATTACTTTAGATGGTGTTACATATAGCGGTGATATGACAAGAATTATTTCTTGTGATAAAAATAAAACCGGCGAATATATTATGCCAAACAGCGTAACAGATATTGCTGAAAGCGCATTTGTGGGTTCAAAATTAAGTTCTATTAAATTCTCTGATAACGTTACTGAAATTGTTTATTACTCATTTGCAAATTGCGCAAACTTAGAAACCGTTACCCTGCCTAAAAACCTGGTATCTATAGGAGAGCGTGCTTTTCAAAACAGTAACCTTAAAAATTTAACAGAGCTACCAAAATCAGTAAAATACCTACATAGTGGTTTTGAAGGTACACAAATTGAATCCTTTACAATACATGCTGGACTTGAAGAATGGGGAGGTGCCTTTAGTTCTTCAAGCTTAAAGCAAGTAACAATTGAAGAAGGTATAACCGAAATTGCAACGGGTGCTTTTTCTTGTACAAAACTAGAAGAAATTGACCTGCCAAGCAGCGCTGTTTCTATTGGTGCAGGTGCATTTGAATGCACAAAACTAACCAGCATTGATCTTAAAAATGTTAAATCTATTGGTAAAAACGCATTTTATAACACTCTGATAACCGATTTAACACTTCCTGATACAATTGAAGAATTAGGTAGCGGGGCGTTTTGTCTAACACCAATTAAAACCTTAAGTATTGGTAAGGGTATAACAGAAATTCCTGATCGTTGCTTTAGATCTACAAAAATAAGCAATTTGACCATTCCTAAAAACGTTGAAATAATTGGAGATAACGCTTTCTCTGATTCAAGCGTTGAAACAATTAATTTTGAAAACAAAACGGTTAAAATTGGTAACGCTGCATTTTTGGGTTGTTACAAATTAACAAGCCTTACTTTGGGCGATGGCGAAAAAGTAAACGATGACGGATTAGAAATTGGTCAAAGCGCATTTGCAGATTGTCCTAATTTAACCAACATTGAGCTTGGTAACAACGTAACCAAACTTGGAAAATGGTCATTCCAGATGACCGGTATTGACAGCATTACAATACCCGACAGTGTTACAGAAATAACCTACGGACTATTTAGTGCATGTAGTAATCTTGAGTCTATTGACCTACCCGACACCATTGAATACGTTGACTGCTATTCAATGGGTGGCACCGCTTGGCATGATTCGCGTCCCAACGGTGTAACATATTTAGACCATGTTCTTTTTGATTACAACGGTTTAATGGAAGAAGACACTGAAATTGTTGTTAAAGATGGCACAACAGTTATTGCCGACTACGCTTTTGAACATGCAGGCGGTTATGACGGGCAGGCCAACAGAATAACATCTGTTTCACTACCTGAAAGCTTAATTACAATTGGTAGGGGTTCCTTCTTCAGATCAACATCTTTGAAATCTATTTATATTCCCAAAAACGTTAAGAATATTGGTGAACACGCATTTGCATGCTGCTTTAACCTAGAAGAAATTATTGTTGATCCTGAAAACCCATACTTTAGCAGTGTTGATGGCGTACTGTTTAATAAAGATAAAACCGAGCTTATACTTTGTCCTGCACAAAAGGGCGGCATTTACGTTGTTCCTGAAACGGTTACAAAGATAAGAACAAATGCCTTTGCTTTAGCAGATTATGAATATATTTCTATTTCTAACGACGACATTATTCTTGAAGAAAATTCGTTAGATACAGTTTATACTGAAGACGATATGTTCTGCTATGGTATGATTACCAAAACTGTTGCAGGTATTATTTGCAATAAAGATTCTAACGCTTACGTTTATGGCTTAGAAAATCTTGCAGAAATGGTAACAATTTCTGGCATTAAGGTTAACAACGCACCTAATAAGACAGGTTACAAGATTGGCGAAGCATTTGATGCAAAAGGTTTAGACATTCTTGTAAGCTTTACAGATAACAGCAGTGTTGTTGTAAAAACCGGCTTTACCGTATCTGAATTAGATTCCACCTCTTCCGGCATTAAATATATAGACATTTCTTACGCTGGCTTTACTACTAAATTAGCAGTAGCTGTTGGCTCAAGTGCAAAGGTTAATAATTCTTACGTAAAACCCGGTGAAACCGTTGAAGTATACGTATCTTTAAACGATGCGTTAGACGTTAGCAGCTTAAGCGTTAACTCTATTACTTATGACACAAGTAAGCTAGAGCTTATTGATGCAGAGTGGCTATTAGAAAATACTGTATTAGCTGCTTGGGATGAAGATTTTGACGGTGTTGCCAACTTTGCAAACAACACAACACTAAGCGGTAAAATTTGCAAGTTAACCTTTAGAGCAACTTCTGAGGTTGATGCCGCAGACGTAACGGTTGACTGTAACTTAAGTATTAATTCACTTGTAGAAGGTACTAAGGATATTAATATTCCTATGGACGTAACAGAAGGTATTGTTAAAATCAGCAATGCAGCACCCGGTAACATTAACGATGATAACGTTATTAACGACCGCGATGCTATTTACCTATTGTTCCACTGTCATATGTCTGATAAATATCCTGTTAACCAAGACTGTGACTTTAATAACGACGGCGTAGTTAACGACCGCGATGCTATATTACTTTTATATCACTCCTTCTTACCTGACGAATATCCACTTCAAAATTAATTTAAGTAATTAGCACAAAATAAACACAAGGACCTACAAAATGTAGGTCCTTTTATTTTGCTTAATTTACTACTAAAAATTATCTTACTTTAATAATATTATACGTGGGGGTGTTTTTATGGCGGTTAAAAAAATATGGTTAAGTTTTATTTCTGTTTTACTTGCCGCTATTATGTGTTTTATTTATATTGGCGCGGTAAAGGTGATAAACGTGGTTACGGTATTAAACAAAGACTATCCCACTATTATTTTAGATGCGGGACACGGTGGCTTTGACGGCGGCGCAAGTATTGATAACATACTAGAAAAAGATATTAATTTAACAATTACATTATATTTAAAAGATTTGCTATCAACACTAAATTATGATATAATTATGGTGCGTGAAACCGACACCGCAATTAACACCGAAGGCGAAAACATAAGAGATAAAAAAATAAGCGATATGCAAAACCGCTTGAAAATTATAAAAAACAATCCCGATGCTTTGTTTGTGAGTATTCATTTAAATAAATATTCTACGGGCGGTCCAAAGGGACTACAGGTGTTTTATTCTGCGAATAACGAAAAAAGCGCTTTACTTGCGCAAAATATACAAAGCAGCGTAAAAGAAATTTTACAAAATGATAATCACCGCAAAGTTAAAAGGGCAACCAAAGATACTTATTTGCTTTACAACGCCCCTTCCCCTGCTGTTATTGTTGAGTGCGGGTTTTTAAGTAATAATACCGACAAAGAAAATCTTATAAACACCACCTATCAAAAAAAGTTGGCGTTTGCCATTATGGGTGGAATAATTTCTAATAATACATAAAGGATGTTAAATATGGCTAAAACAAAAACCGTATACGTTTGCCGCGAATGTGGCGGAGAAGCTAGTAAATGGATGGGTAAATGCCCTTACTGCAACGAATGGAACACCTTTGAAGAAGTGACCGTTAGTGATTCTATAAGTAAAACAAAAGGCACAGCCACCACACTTGTAGCAGAAACTATAAATAATATTGATTCTTCTGATGAAATAAGAATTGATACCGGCATTAACGAATTTAACCGCGTTCTTGGCGGCGGACTTGTTAAAGGCTCGGTTGTACTGCTTTCGGGGGACCCTGGCATTGGTAAATCTACAATTTTACTGCAAGTGGCAAACAACCTAAATTACGGTAAGGTTTTATACGTTACGGGTGAAGAATCTAAAGGACAGATTAAGCTACGCGCTAAACGACTTGGCGTTAATAACGATAATTTGCTTATTATGTGCGAAACCGACGTTGTAGCTATTGCAGAATATATTAAAGAAGAACGCCCATATGCTGTTATTATTGACTCTATTCAAACAATGTATCACAGTGAGCTTTCTTCAAGTCCTGGCAGTATTACTCAGGTGCGTGAATGCACTTCTGCACTACTAAAGGTTGCAAAGGCTTTTGATATACCCACAATTATTGTTGGCCATATAAACAAAGGCGGCGATATTGCGGGACCAAAGGTTATGGAGCATATTGTTGATACCGTACTTTATTTTGAAGGCGAAAAATCTAATTCTTACCGAATTTTAAGGGCAAACAAAAACCGTATTGGTTCTACAAATGAAATTGGTGTATTTGAAATGCAAAGCACCGGACTGAATGAAGTTGAAAATCCTTCGGCATTAATGCTTTCGGGTAAATTAAACGGGGTTTCGGGCTCATCAATTTGCAGTGTTATTGAAGGAACAAGACCTATTTTTGTGGAAATTCAGGCTCTTACAACACCAACCGCATTTGGTACTCCAAGACGTATGGCAACCGGCTTTGACTATAACCGATTAAGTCTTATTTTAGCGGTTTTGGAAAAACGCGCGGGATTATTCTTTAACAGCATTGACGTATACGTAAACGTGGTTGGCGGATTAAAGCTATATGAACCTTCTTCTGATCTTGCAATTACAGCTTCTCTTATTTCTGCTTTTAAAGACAGACCCATTGAAAATGATATTTGCTTCTTTGGTGAAGTTGGACTTTCAGGCGAAGTACGTGCAGTGCCAAATGCCGCGGCACGTGTTGCAGAAATGGTAAGAATGGGATTTAAAAAGTGCATTCTACCCAAAGGCTGCTATAAGCAGATTATGAATCTTAATACGGATGGACTTGAGCTGATTTTTATAACTACAATTAATGAACTTAAGGAAATTTTAGAATGATAAAGAAAAAAACCAAATTTAAATTTTTAAACTTTTTACTGCTAACTTTAGCGGGTATTGTAAACGGTTTTGGTGTTACCGTATTTTTGGCGCCGGTACATTTATATGACAGCGGTATATCGGGTACTTCTATGTTACTGTCACAAGTAACACCCGAATATTTAACCCTTTCAATATTTCTGTTGATTCTTAATATTCCGTTATTTTTATACGGTCTTAAAAAGCAGGGCATAGCCTTTACTGTATACTCTATTTTTACAGTTACCATTTACTCTTTAACTGCATGGCTTATAACCGATATTTTGCCAATAGACGTAAGTTTGGTATCTCCTTTGGCAGGTGAAGATTTACTGCTTTGCGCTGTGTTTGGCGGCATAATTTCAGGACTTGGCAGCGGTATGGCTATACGCTTTGGTGGTGCTATGGACGGTATTGAAGTTATGGCGGTTATTTTTGCAAAGAAGATTGGTATAACGGTTGGCACATTTTGTATGATTTATAATGCTGTTTTATACATTATTTGCGGCATTGTGCTTGGAGATTGGATTTTACCGCTTTATTCTATTGTTGCTTATTTTGCCGCTCTTAAAACGGTAGACTTTATTGTTGAAGGCTTTGACCGCGCTAAATGTGCAAACATTATTACAACAAAACCCGATGAAATTTGCGAAGCATTAACCGAAGTCTTTGAAACAGGCGTTACTAAAATGGATGTTACCGGCGGATATTCTAATAAACCCAAAAATATGATTTACTTTGTTGTAAACCGTTTTCAAGTAACCAAGCTTAAAGAAATTGTTCACGAAATTGATCCACTTGCTTTTATAACAATAAGTGAAGTGGCAGATATTTATTCAGCTAATCAAAAGGACTAAAATAAAATAAAATAAAAGCAGACTTTTAAAGTCTGCTTTTATTTTATTTCGGTTAAACCTTTGAGTAAACTATTTAAAATATATCTTGTGCTACCGGCGGCTCCCCCACCGTTTTCTATAATAATTGCAAAAGCGTATGGGTTTTTGCTATCTTCTAAAAAGCCTGTAACCCAAGAATGCGGTTCTCCGTCTTCTACTTCTGCGGTACCCGTTTTGGCCCTTAAAGAATATTTATTTGTAAGCTCATCGCCAAAAGAATAAGCCGCGCTTTTTTCCAGCATTTTTGAAAGGGTGTTGGCGTTATCTGCGCTGATAACAGATTTTTGCATTGCAAGACTTAAATTGGTGGGAATACCAACCGAATTTTTTATGCTTTTAATAAGATGCGGACTTGCCGCATTACCGCCGTTTGCTATTATACCGGAAACTTTCATAAGGGTTATGGGACTGCTTAAAACGGTATACTGCCCTACACCCGACCAACCAAGATCGGTAATAGTAGCATTTTTGGCATCATAATAACCGCCGCTACAAGAAATTTCGCCCACCTTAAAATTAGCATTAAAGCCAAATTTTTCTGTGGTTAATCTTAATTTTTCACCGCCAAGTTCATTTGCTAAATTGGCAAAAACAATATTGCAAGAAACCTTAATGCCTTCTTCTAAAGTAATTTCTCCGTGGGTGCCATTACAAATAATTTCACCGTTATCAGAATTTTTTTGTTTGCCGGTGCAATTAAATTTACGGGTTTGAATATCGCTGATATTTTCTAACGCACACAACGTTGTTATTATTTTAAAGGTGCTGCCCGGTGGGTACATACCATTTAATGCACGATTAACATATATACCATTATACTGTTCTGCATCTAAATCTTTGGGTTCATTATATGGGTCATAATTTGGCATACTTAAAGACGCTACTATTTCCCCCGTTTTATAATTATAAGCAATAACCGCGCCCTTTTTATTGCCAAAGGCGGTATATAGCTGTTTATTAAGTGATGCCGAAACGGTTAATGTCATTTTGGGAACAGCGTTCCACTGGGCAAGTTCATAAATACCACCCATATAGGTATACCCTGCTAAAACGTCATCATAATTGGTTTGAATTGAGCTAAAATGCCCTGAATTATCACCAATTATATGCAATAACGATTTGCGAATTGTAGCATCTGTATGGTATTTACGCTGATTATTTTCTGTTATGGCTAAAACTTCACCGTTTCTATCATATATAGTGCCGGAATTTTGCAAAAGTCCATCGGTGTATATATGACGGTTATAGGGACTTAACGCCCATTTACCGCCATTTACCGCTAAATTTACATAGAAAAATCCCAGTCCTATTAAAAATGCTAAAAGCAATAAATATGCCGCTTTTGCACGTCTGCCTATTTTTTTCATTTATCTTCCCCCAATCTTGGGACAAAGTTTAAAAACGCAAGTAGTCCCCAGGAAGCTATCATACTGGATCCACCACGACTTACAAATGGTAAAGTTATACCTGTAAGCGGCAGAATGTCAGTAACACCAAAAATATTAAGTCCTGCTTGGAATAAAAGCAATGATGCGGCAGATACCGCTGCTATTGCATAAAAGCTTGATTTTGCATGTTTGGCGCCACGTATTGCCAAAACTACCCAACCAATATAAACAAACAAAACAAGAGAAGCAAGTAGCAATCCCCATTCTTCACTTACTAAACCAAAAATTAAATCGGTATTAGCGGCGGCTACCGAATGAAGTTTACCATTACCGGGACCTAAACCTAACAGTCCGCCTGAAGCTATTGCAATTAGTGTTCTTGTTTGCTGATAGCCTAGGCCATCCGGATCTAGCCAGACCTTAGTCCATACAGAAAAACGACGCATTATATACGGTTTTGCCAATGCTATGGCGCCACCGCCAAGTATTGCGCCCGAAGTCATTAAAATAATGGTGCCAAGTCTGCCGCTACGTAAAAAACACAGCACTAAAAAGGTTGCAAAAAATACACAGGCAGTACCAAGGTCTCCCATTAAAGCTAATGAGCCCATACAAATGCCAAAGAAAACAATAAACCAGGTCAGATGGTCACCGCTTTGCATTTTTTCTAATGTGGTAGTACCAACAAGTATAAAGGCTATTTTTACAAATTCTGACGGTTGAATAGATAACGGACCTATTCTAATCCAGTTTTGGCTACCGCCTATTACCCTACCTAAAGTAAGGTTTAAAACCAGCAGTATTACCGCCCCTGCGATGATTATTTTTTTATATTTCATAACACGGTTAATATTGCTTAAGAATAGTGTAAATACAACAAAAAAGCATACCCCTAAAAAGAAGGCAAATAATTGCCAAAGTACCGCTGAAGGGCTTGTAGACGCTAAAGCAAAAAGTCCAACCCCTGATAAAAAGAAGGCTGAAATTTCTAAAATTCCGCCACCGCCTAAAAAGCGTTTAATTAAATAAAAATACAGCACTTCAAAACCCATAAAGGCTAAAAGGCCTAAAAGTGCTACGGGTGCTTCCCAAACGGTTTTAGAAAAAATAAGACGCAAAAAGCATAAGGCTTGGTAAAGTAATACCGCACCCAGTAATCCAGTTGCAGAAAGCTTGTTTATTGGCTTTCTATTATGCTTTTTCCTTTCTACTTTTGCCATTTTGTTTACCCTTTTTATTTTTCTTTTGCTGTTCTTTAAAGTTTTTATATGAATAAATATCGCGGTCTATATCCATTTCAGGACTGGGCGAAAAGATGTATTCCAGTCCTGCAAAAGATACGGTATCGCCATTATGAAGTATTGTGGGTTTGCGCACCTTTTTACCGTTAACCGTTACACCGCCGGAAGATGCGGTATCAAAAATATACCAATACTCTCCCCTATATGCAATAACGGCGTGATTGCGCGAAATAAATTTATAATTAAGCACGATATCGGAATTACGAAGCCTTCCTACAGCAGTTTCGTATCCTTTAATTTCAAAACGCTCTCTACCATTTACAGAGGTAAGTAATGCAAACGGCTTTTTGACTTCACGCTTTGCCATAATTATATAAGCCCACCGAATAATCAGTACAATTAAAGGCAACCATACCAGATACCTTAAAATTTCACTTAACACGGGAACTATATATTTCATTATTTCGTTTTCAAAAATAAATTCCTTCATACCAATATTTTACCAAAAAAATTTATTTATGTAAAGGCTAACAATTGCTTGAAAAAATCGACAAAATTTGATATGCTTTTAATATAAAATGAAAAGGATATATTTATGAAGAAAAAGGTTTTGTTTGCGGTTAACGCTTTAAAAGAACGTTACCCCACCGCTATATGCTCACTAAATGCCAATAACCCGTTTGAGCTACTGGTTGCCACACGCCTTTCGGCGCAATGCACAGATGCCAGAGTTAATATAATTACTCCTGCCCTTTTTGATAGACTTCCTGATGCTAAAGCCTTTATGGATGCACCCATTGAAGTTATTGAAGAATTGATTAAATCTTGTGGACTATATAAAACTAAAGCAAAAGACCTTAAAGAAATGGCAACAATGCTTGTTGATAAATATGATTCCCAAATTCCCGACAGCATTGAAGAATTAACCAAGCTTCCGGGTATTGGCAGAAAAACCGCCAACCTAATTGTTGGTGACGTTTACGGTAAACCCGCAGTTGTAACCGACACGCATTTTATAAGAATTTGCAACCGTTTAGGCTTTGTTGATACCGACCTGCCAATTAAGGTTGAAAAAGCTATGCGCGAACTACTTCCCCCAAATGAATCAAACAACTTTTGCCACAGAACCGTGCTTTTTGGCAGAGATGTCTGTATTGCAAGAAATCCAAAATGCGAAATTTGCGAACTGAAAGAAATTTGTAAGTATTATAAACAAAACAAAAAGACCAAGTAACCTTGGTCTTTTTTATTTTATTCATCTTCAAATAATCTAGATAGTGAGAATTTGGCCTTTTTAACCTTATTGGAGAACATTTTAAGCAGTTCCGGCAAACGTGAAAACTGACTTGTATTATCGTCAATTAAATATGTCCAGGTAGTTGCGCTGGCTGTAAGACCGTTTTCTTCCATATCAATACCGTCACTTGTAATAGTAAGGCGCTGAATATCCGCTAGAACGTTATCTTTAACGTCGCGCTGCATTTCAGAATAGTTTTCAATTGCTATGCGATTATATTCATCAAGTGGATTTTTACCCCCAACAATACTTAAATGAATGCCACTTTTAACCGTTTCCATAGTTTCTAAATAATTTGAGAAGCATTTAATACTATAATATATTAAAAGCTGACGCTCGGCCTTTTCTACCGCAGATTTGCCATATTTATCAACAAGCTCTGCATAAACTTCGTTATGTTGATGCTTTATAAAACCAACGTAGTCTTTAGAAAACAGTAAATCGTAATGTAGCTTTGAAATAAGCTTACGTTGATCTTCTAAAATGAGCGAATATTTATGAAGCATATATCTGGCTTCTGCCTGATTTCCTTCAATAACCTTTTGAGCATCACGAATGTAGTTTTCCATATCTCCGTTTTCTTCACACTCAATAAATGGTGCTAAAAGCTCATCTTCTAAGCTAATAAAGAAAATGCTTTCTCCGGGATCACCTTGTCTGCCGGAACGACCGCGAAGCTGATTATCAATTCTTCTTGAACGGTTTAAACCGCTACTTATTACAAGTAGTCCCCCGGCGTTTACTACCTTTTCTTTATAGGTTTGCTTTTTACCGCCAAGCTTTATATCTACGCCGCGTCCCGCCATATTGGTTGATATGGTTATACGTTTGGGAAGTCCTGCATCGGCAATAATTTCGGCTTCACGCTCGTCGTTACGGGCATTTAATACTTCATGCGGAATATCAAGATTTTCGCTGTACCATTCACTTTCTGCAACACTTGCAGTACCAAGTAACACCGGTCTTCCGTTATTATAGGCTTCTTTTAGCGCTTCAATTACCGCTTGTTTCTTTTCTTCTGCTGTTTTAAAAATGCAGTCCTCTTTATCTACACGAATGCAGGGAGTGTTGGGCTCAATAACTACTGTATCTATACCGTACATAGATTCAAAATCTTTTTTGGAGGTTCTTGCAGTACCGGTCATACCGCTTAAAAAGCTGTAATTTTCCATAAAAGATTGAATGGTTATTGTGTTATAAATTTGGCTACTTGCGTTAATTTTTAAGCCTTCTTTAACCTCTACCGCACGATGAAGCGCATCTTCAAAACGACGGTTTATGGCAATTCTGCCGGTTGATTCATCAATAACCTTAATATCATCATCTTTTACAATATAATCTTTATCTTTTGTAAGTAAGAAATTAGCTTCTAACGCCATATTTATGGCAGCTAAAACGCCAATTTTTTCTTCTGAATAAAGATTTTTAATTCTTAAGCGTCTTTCTATTTTTTCAGCTCCGCTATCTTTTAACCAAACCTGGTTGTCCTGCAGATTTACTTCGTAATCTTCGGGTTTTAATTTTATTACAGCTTTATGAGCTTTAAGGGAAAGATCTTCGGTATCTTCAGCTTCACCCGCAAGTACCAACGGAATACCCGCTTCGTCAATTAAAATAGAGTCGGCTTCGTCCACTATGCAGTTTTCGAACGGAATTGTTAAATAATCCTTTTTATCAGTCACTAAAAAGTTGCGTATAAAATCAAATCCAACCTCTTTTGCCGAAGCATAAAAGACGTCCTTTTTATATGCTGTTTTTCTTTGAGAAAGGGTTGACAGCGCTGTAATACAACCGCTGGTAATACCGCAAAAATCAAAAATTTTCTTATTATCTTTATAGTCACGCGAAGCTAGATAATCATTAAATACTAAAATGCTTACCTGCTTACCATCTTTATGCATTAAAACAGCGGCAACTACTGCGGCTAAGGTTTTACCCTCACCCGTGCCAAGTTCACAAATATTGCCTTTATATAAACCATAAGCAGTTTTTAACTGAGAATTAAAAAGACTAAGCCCCGTTAATCTGAAAATAATCTCTTTCACAGCGGCGGCAATATTAAAAATGTCTTCATTTAACATTTCACTTAAGCGCTCGTCAGTTAAACCATTTGTAGAAATGGCATTTACCTTTTTTACAAAATCTTCTGATTTTGATTTAAAATTGTTAAATAAGCGTTTTTTCATTTTAACTCCCATTGATATTATTTTAAAAATGTGTTATTATGTATAACGAAGGTGAATTTATGTATAAGCTATATTTTTGTGATATAAACTTAATAACCGATGATGAGTTTGAGCGTGAAATGAAGGCTTTGCCATTACTACGCCGCCGCGAAATTTTAAGAAAGAAAATTGTGGAACAACAAAAGCTTTCTTTAGCGGGTGACGTACTTGCAAAACGCGCAATTTTAGAGCTTTCAAACGGACGCGAAACCCCTATGTTTGCTAAAGGTGAAAACGGAAAGCCTTATTGCATTAATTATCCGTATCACTTTAATATTTCTCACAGTAAACAATATACCGTTGTGGCTGTAAGTGACAGACCAATTGGTGTTGATATTGAGGTTATTCGTCCATTTTCAGCATCTGCTTCTGCTAAATATTTAACCGAAGATGAGAAAAATTATATAGTTTTAGATGATATCCCAGAAAACAGAAACCAACGTTTTTATAAGCTTTGGTGCGCTAAAGAAGCCTATTTAAAACTAATTGGTACAGGTTTAAAGGGTGGTATAAAAACCTTATCTATAACACCAAAAGACAATAAATTTTATAACAACCAAAACGTTACAATTAAATATTCAAACGAACTACCAGACTGTATTACCTGCGTAGTTTATGAAAACAAGTAATTTAAAGTAAGGCTTTTGCCTTACTTTTTTATTTGAAAAGCTCGGTAGAAAGGTAACGTGTGCCGGTATCTGGTAAGAGCGCTACTATTGTTTTGCCCTTATACTCTTCACGTTTTGCCATTTGCACCGCCGCAAAAAGCGCAGCTCCCGAAGAAACACCAACAAGTATTCCTTCTTCGTTTGCTAACATTTTGGCATATTTATAGGACTCTTCTTTTGTAACGGTAATAATCTCATCTAATAAATTTACATCTAAAATTTCGGGAATAAAACCTGCGCCTATACCTTCTATTTTATGTGGTCCTGCACAACCGCCCGAAAGCACGGGGCTATCTTTGGGTTCTACAGCAATAATTTTGATATTATTATTTTGTTCTTTAAGGTATTTACCCGTACCTGTAATGGTACCGCCCGTGCCAACACCTGCAACAAAGACATCAACCTTACCGTTTGTGTCTTTATAAATTTCAGGTCCTGTGGTTTTATAGTGTGCAGTAACGTTAGCGGGGTTTGTAAATTGACCTAATATAATGGAGTTTTCTGTGTTCTTATTTAATTCATTTGCCTTTTCAATGGCTCCTGACATACCCATTTTACCATCGGTTAAAACGATGGTAGCACCAAGTGAAGCTAGTAAATCGCGGCGTTCCTTGCTCATAGTTTCGGGCATTGTTAAAATTACCTTATAGCCATAGGTGGCGGCTACTGCGGCAATGCCTATGCCGGTGTTACCGCTTGTGGGTTCAATAATGGTAGCACCTTTAGTTATAAGACCTTTATTTTGAGCATCTTCTATCATAAAAAGGGCGGCTCTATCTT
>JAZNNZ010000221.1:0-3123 GCA_045580525.1 Acutalibacteraceae bacterium | reverse complement strand
CCGCACATAGCGGTCTTATTTTTAATCATTTTTAGTTGTATAAGCAATAACACCGTATGCCGGTATTGTATCAGAAATTTTTCCGTCTGCTTTAAACGTTTTATCTATTCCTATTACTTTACAATTTTCATCAGGAACTACAGCTTCCGGATCACAGAAATGTCGATTATATGTTGCTGAAAATTCATCATTTAAAGAAATTTCAAAATTGCAAGCAAAAGGATTTTCATTGGCAACTAAAATGTATTTATCACCATTTTTATCAATGGTTAATGAACAACATACACCATCGTTATTGCCACCATTATAAACTTTAGTGCCTTCCCCACCACCGCAGTATTTAGTGGCAAGAGAAAATGCATAAAAGCTAGGATATGGTACAAGTGAGCGCGATACTTTGGGAACAAAACCGCAACGATGATCGCCATTTACAAAATTATCGGCGTTGTTGCTGGTTGAACGCGGCCATTGCTGATCTAATGCAGTCCAAACTAAAGAAGACTCACAACCAGCGTTCATTAGAGAAATTGCTGCTACAGCGTTTAATGTTCCATGACTTACATCATTAAAACGATCGTCATATTGAATGTTATACTCATCATACCAATATGGTTTGTTGTTTTTTATATAACTACGCGCGATTTTTACCCATTCGTTCCAATTATCATATGTATCTGAAACAATATCGCAAGCAACCCAATATTTCCAATGCTTTTCGCCTTCTTCAAATCCAGGATTTTTTATAATATTTACGTTGCTACCAACTTTATTAAGAGAGAAATCATCTATAGATAATATTCCAAAACCGTCTCTACCATCATAAAAAGCACCAACAAATGCCTTACAAGCTTCTTTTGTTTTAAAAGAAACAGAATATTTTCTATATTCATTGGGCATTTTTGCAAGTTCTAGCATTTTTGTACTTGTTTTTGTTAGCCTATTGGTTTCTTGACCGCCGGAATCTATAGTATTTCTCTGTCCGTCTCTATAAGAAAAAGCACCAAATATACAATAACCTGTTGAATTAAGCTTATTTTTATAATCATATTTTAAATATACGGATAATTCGTATTCGGTATTAGCTTCTAATTCAACAATTTGTTCTGGTCTGCCACCTGGTGTTGAAATATTTAGTGCCCTATTTCCGGAATGAACATCGCATTTACGCACATTTGGTGACCATAAATAGTTGTGGCTAGAATAGATATCAATATATTCATCTGCATTCTCATAACACCATTTTAACATTGGAGAGGTTTCTGTAGAACCTTCATTAGGGCCAATTAATTTAACTAAATCTCTTCTGTTGTCAGCAATTAACTGCTCGTGAACTGCTTTAATGGAGTCTCTCCAAGTCTCAAAGCCCTCTAACGCGTATGTTCCTTTTGTACCACCACAGTTGTTTTGCGGCTCGGTAAAGAATACTAAGTATTTAATGTTTGTAAAACCGCGAACTTCAACTAACTGATGAACAGATTCACTAACCCATTTTGCATAATTTTTAACAGCAGTTTCCCAAGTGCCATCAACATTAAAAGGACTTTTTCCTGTCCAAGAATTGCCCCAAACGCAACCGGGATTATTCCAACCGGCTTGCAGGGCAATATCAATGCCACGATCTTTCATTCTTTGGCACCAATTATAAAATATATTTATTTCTTTATTATTCCAATCCCAAGACTGGTTTTCTTCGTCCCAAGAGTACCAACGATAAAATGTTCGTGCGATTTTTAATCCCATTTCTGCGGCTCTGTTTGCTTCAATTTCACATTGTTCGTCGGTATAGGTGTTGTCGTAACGGTCAGTAAAGCCTGCGTAACCGTGATAAACTGCATTGTTACCTAAAAAGTTATCTTGAACTGGTTTTGTAAAATCAGGTTTTAAATATCGCATTATCTTTACCTCCTAACAGTTCTTTTTAGAAGCGCCAATATATGTCCAAGCACCATCTTCTTCAAAGCTTGGATTTATTAAAATATTTTCATTACTTCCGGATTCTAATAAAGCAAAATCATCAATAAATAAAACGTTTTTGACAGCTCTGGGTGAATGAAAAATACCTATAAGGGCTTTTGTATGATTTTCTGAATTAAAATTAAAAGAAAATTCTTGATAAAAATCTTCTAAATCCGATAGCTGAATTAAAAGCGTACTGTCAATCGTAATTCTATTGGTAGGATATGCGCCCGAAATTATATCTTCCTTATCAGTCGTATATGCACCAAGCAAGGCGTAGCCACTAATACAAAGTGGATTTGTGGCTTTCAACTTAAGTGAGCAAGAAAGCTTATAATTTGTATTAGGTTTTAGATTAACTTTTTGAAAAATACGTCCATCATTATTTTCTATGATAGCGGCTGAATTTCCTGAACAAACATCACTTTTACTAAAAAAATCAAAATTTAATTCTGACATATTATTTTGTCCTTTCATTATCATTAAGTTCAAATAAGGTGCAACCCATATCCACATATTGTTTAATCTTAGCATCTAAAACTTCAACATCACAATTGAACCTTTGCGCTAAGCACTCTTTACAAATATATTCATCATTGACCATGGATACCAAACGCTTATAAAGGCCGATATCATTGGTAGATAAAATCTTATTACAAATTGTACAATTACTCATTTATTTGTTTAATAGAAATTCTGTAAATAGCGGATTGATGTGGTTGTAGGCAATAATGATTTAACATCTCATTTTTAAACTTAACATTTTCACCTGTGAATAAATCTTTAATAGTTATATCTAATGGTGAGTCGGAATTTAAGCCAAGCATATCAAATGTCACATAACGATTATATACGGTTTTCTCGCTCATATTAAAGAAACCAACAGCAATATCGCCATTATCCAAAATTCTGCCATAGCAGCAAACTTCAGGAGAATCAATAATATCATCAGAGCATTGAATTAACCAAGGACGGTTAAAAGCTTTATCCTGATTTATTGCTATTAAATCTTTGTTGGACAAAAGTTTTAAAGATTCGTCGTCAATATTTCTAATATCGCTACCAATCATTAATGGCGAACCAACCAAAGACCAAAAAGCAAAATGTGTTTTATATTCTTCAAGTGTTGGCTTTGCACCAGGAATTGCGCAATATCCTTCACCATTC
>JAZNNZ010000220.1:0-7201 GCA_045580525.1 Acutalibacteraceae bacterium | reverse complement strand
GCCCAGATAAAGCCGCCTTCACTTCTTATAGTACGTGCTACTGCATCATCAATAAGGGTATAAAAATATGTAATTCCCGCTTCTTCAAATTTTTGCTTATATTCTTTTTCAAAAATTTCTGCAAAAATATCTTTAAAGCGGTGATCGTATGTTTTAGAAATGGTATCTTTAGAAGAAAACCAGATTTCCATCTTTTCTTCTAAAGCAAAGTTAAAGCAGCTTCTTGCAAAAGAAGCAATACTTTCATCAATATTATGCACACCCTGCACAATACCATCTGTTTTATATTCGTGAATAAGACAGCGTCTTTCGTTACCTTCCTTATCGGTAATAACGATTTCTGCCTTTTCACCCGCATTTACTTTAGCTTCTGTGTTTTTATAAATATCACCGTACGCGTGACGGGCAATAACTATTGGCTTTTTCCAGGTAGGAATATATGGTTCAATACCCTTAACGGTAATGGGTTTACGAAAAACCGTTCCGTCTAAAATTGCGCGGATTGTACCGTTGGGGCTTTTCCACATTTCTTTTAAATTATATTCTTTAACACGTGCGGCATTAGGAGTAATGGTGGCGCACTTAACTGCAACACCGTATTTTTTTGTAGCGTTGGCTGAATCAACCGTTACTTGATCGTTTGTGGCATCGCGGTTTACTAAACCAAGATCATAATATTCGGTATTTAATTCAACAAATGGGCAAATAAGCTCATCCTTTATCATTTTCCATATAATACGGGTCATTTCATCCCCATCCATTTCAACAATGGGGGTGTTCATTAAAATTTTGCTCATTGAGTGTTCTCCTAATTTAATTTTGTGTAATTAAGTAAGCCGCCGGCACGCATAATTTTTTCATCGCGCTCTGCTAAATTGCATACTAGCTGATATTTTTCGTTCTTTGTTTTATTTTCTAATACCATTTCGCCGCTTAAAGAATCAATAACGTTATTAATTTCTAAAGAGTCGAACTGGCTGATTTTTTCATAATCTTCGGCATTTTTAAAGGTTAAGGGTAAAATACCTGCGTTAATAAGGTTTGCCGCGTGAATTCTTGCAAAGCTTTTTGCAATAACAGCCTTAATACCTAAATATAAGGGTACCAGCGCCGCGTGTTCACGTGAAGAACCCTGTCCGTAGTTTTCACCGCCAACTACAAAACCGCCGCCGAGACGTTTGCAGTTTGCCGCAAAGTCTTTATCACACACTTCAAAGCAGTACTGAGAAAGGTGTGGAATATTGCTTCTATAGGGTAAAATTTTTGCACCAGCCGGCATAATGTGGTCGGTAGTAATATTGTCGCCAACCTTTAATACAACGTCACCCTTTAAAGTGTCAGCAACGGGTTCGGCTTTGGGGAAGGGCTTAATGTTGGGGCCGCGTAAAATTTCAACGTCATTATCAACGGGGGCGGGTTCATCAATAAGATTATCGTTAATTAAGAATTTTTCAGGTAAAATAATTTCTTTAATAGGTTCTAATTCTCTTGGATCGGTAAAATAACCTGTAAGGGCCGCTGCTGCTGCAGTTTCAGGAGAAACCAAATATACACCCGCATCCTTTGTGCCGCTTCTGCCTAAGAAGTTGCGGTTAAAAGTACGTAGTGAAATACCTGCAGAGTTTGGACTTTGTCCCATACCAATACAGGGTCCGCAAGCGCATTCTAATATACGTGCACCGGAAGCAATAATTTTGCTTAATGCGCCACAGTCCGCAAGCATATTAAGCACCTGTTTGCTACCAGGAGCAATACCAACAGAAACGTTTGGGTTTACGGTTTTACCGTTTAGTATTTCTGCAACCTTTAGCATATCAAGTAAGGATGAGTTTGTGCAACTGCCAATAAGCACCTGATCAACCTTTTGACCTTTTAGTTCAGAAACCTTTTTAATGTTATCAGGGCTATGAGGGGCTGCTGCAAGTGGTTCAAGTGCAGATAAATCAACCGTAATTTCTTTATCGTAAACCGCGCCTTCATCAGAAGAAAGGGGTGTGTAGTCTTGCTCTCTGCCCTGTGCTTTTAAGAAATTATATGTAATTTCATCACTTGGGAAAATTGAAGTAGTAGCGCCAAGCTCTGCGCCCATATTTGTAATGGTGGCGCGTTCAGGAACTGATAGTGTTTTAACACCTTCGCCGGCATATTCAACAATATAGCCAACGCCGCCTTTAACGCTAAGCACACGAAGAACTTCTAAAATAACGTCCTTAGCAGAAACAAATGGATTTAATTTACCAACCAAATTAACGCGTAGCATTTTGGGCATTGTAATATGATATTCGCCGCCGCCCATAGCAACCGCTACATCCATACCGCCAGCACCCATTGCAAGCATACCAATACCGCCGCCTGTGGGTGTATGAGAGTCTGAACCAATTAAGGTTTTACCGGGAATGCCAAAACGCTCTAAATGTATTTGGTGGCAAATGCCGTTACCCGGGTGGCTATAATAAATACCGTGCTTTTTAGCCATTGACTGAATAAAGCGGTGGTCGTCTGCATTTTCAAAACCTGTCTGAAGGGTATTGTGGTCAATGTAAGCTACGCTTCTTTCGGTTTTAACGCGGGGTACTCCCATTGCTTCAAATTCTAAATAAGCCATTGTGCCGGTGGCATCTTGTGTTAAGGTTTGGTCAATTTTTAAACCAACATCGTTACCAACCACCATTTCACCGGAAACAATGTGAGCCTTTATAATTTTTTGTGCTAAGGTAAGTGCCATTTTTTGTTCTCCTAATTAGTCTTGTTTTTCTTCTTTAATAATTGCTAGTTTTAAGTCTTTTAATTGTTCATTATCTACAGGGGCAGGTGCGCCGCTCATAGATTCAGAAGCGTTTTGAAGTTTTGGGAATGCAATAACGTCACGAATATTATCGGTGCCAAGCATTAACATACAAAGTCTGTCAAGACCTATGCCAAAGCCACCGTGTGGTGGTGGACCGAACTTAAAAGCATCGGTTAAAAAGCCAAATTTTGTATGGGCTTCTTCATCGCTAAGTCCCAGCGCTTCAAACATCTTCTTTTGTAAATCCGGGCGGGTTATACGAATTGAACCAGAAGACAATTCAACACCGTTTAACACAAGGTCGTATGCCTTTGCAAAAACCTTTTCGGGATTTGTATCTAAATATTGTTCGCACTCATCTAACGGTGAAGTAAAGGGGTGGTGCATTGCAACGTATTTGCCGCTTTCTTCATCGTATTCAAAGAATGGGAATTCGGTAATCCATAAGAAATTCCATTTATCCTTTGGAATAATTGAAAGCTTGTTTGCAACGTTAAGTCTTAACGCGCCAAGTGTTGAAAGAACGGTTTTATTTCTGTCAGCCACAAACAGTGCAACGTCGCCCCTTTGTAGGCCTAGTCTTTCAACCATTGCATTATATTCATCATCTGTTAAGAACTTTTTAAAGCTGCAGGATGCTTCATCTTCTGCCCAGCGTATAAAGGCTAGTCCTTTAGCGCCTATGCCCTTAACATATTCGGTTAATTTGTCTATTTCTTTTCTGGTTAAGATTTCTACCGCGTTTTTAGCAACAATTGCTCTGACGCTTCCACCATTTTGAACCGCGCCTGAGAATACTCCAAAGCCGCAATTTTCTACAATGTCAGAAAGGTTGATAATTTTCATATCAAAACGGGTGTCGGGTTTATCTGAACCGTAGTTTTCCATTGCATAGGTGTAGGTCATACGTGGTAGTGGAGTTGGAATATCAACATTAAGAATATCTTTATATAATCTCTTAACGTAGCCTTCACCAATTTTTAAAACGTCTTCAACGTCTACAAAGCTCATTTCAACGTCTACCTGTGTAAATTCAGGCTGACGGTCTGCGCGAAGGTCTTCGTCGCGGTAGCAACGTGCAATTTGCATATATCTGTCAAAGCCAGAAAGCATAAGCAGTTGCTTATAAATTTGTGGGCTTTGTGGTAATGCGTAAAAACAACCGTCGTGCAAACGAGAGGGTACTAAATAGTCTCTGGCGCCTTCGGGTGTTGATTTGATAAGGGTTGGTGTTTCAATTTCAATAAAACCATTTTCGTCAAAATAATCGCGGGTTACTTTGGTTATTTTATGACGCATTAAAATATTATTTTGTAATGTTGGGCGACGTAAATCCAAATAACGATATTTTAAACGAAGCTCTTCTTTAGAGTTGCTGTTATCGGTTACTTCAAAGGGTGGGGTTTCACTTACAGCTAAAACCGAAAGCTTATTTACCGCAATTTCAATTTCACCTGTGGGAATTTCTAAATTTTTGCTTGAACGTTCTTTAACAACACCACTTGCTAGTACCACCGCTTCACTTCTTAAAGCAAAAGCTTTTTTGAAAATTTCGCGGTCGGTGCTGTCATCAAAAGAAAGCTGAACAATACCGGTTCTATCTCTTAAGTCTGTAAAGATAAGAGAACCTAGGTCGCGGTTTCTTGCAACCCAACCCATAACGGTAACGTTTTTGCCTTCGTCGCTTAATCTCAATTCACCGCAATAGTGGGTGCGGTGTTCACCCTTAAAAATATCTAGTTCCATTTTTATCTTCCTTTAACTATTTCGCGCCAGTCTAAATCGCCGCGCTCTAATCCATGAATAAGTACTTCTGCGGTTGCAATGTTTGTGGCAACCGGAATATTGTGAACGTCACAAAGGCCTAAAAGCACCTTTTCATCGGGTTCTGTTGGCTTTGGTTTTAGTGGATCGCGGAATAATAGTAATAGGTCAACCTCGTCGCAAGAAATACGACTGGCAATTTGTTGAGCGCCACCCTGTTGACCGCTTAAAAATTTTACAATTTCAAGTCCGGTAGCTTCTGAAACAACCTTACCTGTAGTACCGGTTGCAAACAGGTTGTGGCGGGAAAGTACGCCGCAGTATGCAATGCAAAACTGAATCATAAGCTCCTTTTTAGCGTCGTGTGCAATTAATGCAATATTCATATTTCAACATCTCCTTTTACGTTTAACACAAGGGGGTGTAGTAGGTGTGTTATATCTTTTTTAGTTTAGGAAGCGGCATTCTTCTGCCAAGCAACCTTAGTTTTATTCTTTCAATGCTTTTACAAGCACTGTTATGTTTTTTAAGTGATTTTCCAGACTGTAACAGTCCAACGTCTTTATTAAATGGCACAATACCCAATAGCCTTATTTTTGTTTTGTCAATTATATCGTCAATGCTAAAACGGGCAATTCCCTTTGCTTTTTGCATATCTTTTAAAACAAAGTTGTTAATTATAAGACGTTTGGATAAATAATCGCCGCTTATATCTGAACTCAATACCTCGGCATCACGGAGCGATACGGGGTCAGATTTTGACACCACTATAAATTCACAAAACAGCGGCATACCATGAAGCAAATCTAAATTTTTACCCGCAGGAAAATCTGCTATAACGTAATCATATAGGTCGGTTATATCAAACAAAAAGCTTCTGAGCGTCTTTGAATCAACCTGCGTTTCGGGCGCGGCAATTAAATCTAAATTATCTTCACAAGAAATAATAACACTAGATAGGTCGCGCTCGTTTTTAAGGGCGTCGTTCAAAGTGAAAACTACGCGCTCTGCAACGTTTAGCATAAGGTCTAAACAGCTAAGCCCCGTGTCCATATCAATAAGCAAAACCTTACCGTTTTTCTTTAAAGAACGAGCCAACATTACGCTTATGCTGCTTTTGCCAACTCCGCCTTTACCTGAAACGGTTGCAAACAGTCTTCCCATTATCTTTTCTCCGTTTATTTTTTAAGGTAAAACAAATCTACCCCATTATTTATATATAATAGCATAATTATATTATACTTGTCAATAAATTAACAATAAATAAAGCGACTTTTTTATCGGCTTTTTTGCGGCGCGATTTTGTAAAATTATTATTTAGAAAAAAAGAGAAAAAACGAGAAAACTAAAGAAAACAAAAGAAAAGGTTTTTAAAATTAATTTTTTTAAAAAATATGCTTGACTCTTGCATTTGGCTGTGCTAAAATGGTTAGGCTCAAAAGAAAAGAGAAATTTATGGAGGAAGAAATATGTCTACATTTATGGCAAAGCCTCAAGACGTACAGCGCAAATGGTATGTTATTGACGCCGCAGGTAAACCCCTAGGCCGCGTAGCAGTAAAAGCAGCTGACATTTTAAGAGGTAAAATTAAGCCCGAATTTACTCCTCACGTTGACTGTGGTGATTTTGTTATCATCATCAACTGCAAAGAGGCAGTATTAACCGGCAACAAATTAATTGATAAAAAGTATTATCATCACACAGGCTATATCGGCTCTTTAAAAGAAGTTAACTACAAAACTTTAATGGCTGAAAAACCTGAATTTGCTATGATGAAGGCTGTTAAGGGTATGATTCCTGACACCACCATCGGCAGAAAAGCATTAACAAGATTAAGAGTATACGCAGGTGCAGAGCACAAACAACAAGCTCAAAAACCTGAAGTGTACGAATTTTAATGAAGGGAGACAGAAAGTATGTTTGAAGGAAAGCCTTATTTCTACGGCACCGGCAGAAGAAAGAGCTCTGTCGCCCGTGTAAGAGTATATAACGGTACAGGTAAAATCACTATTAACGACCGTGATATCGACGATTATTTTGGTCTTGAAACCTTAAAGCTTATCGTTCGTCAACCTTTAAATTTAACAGGTACTGAAGGTAAGTTTGATATCGTAGCTAAAGTAGGCGGCGGCGGTGTTACAGGCCAAGCAGGCGCAATTCGCCACGGTTTATCTCGTGCATTATTACTTGCTGATGAATCTTTTAGACCTATTCTTAAGAAAGCAGGATTACTAACTCGTGATCCTAGAATGAAAGAACGTAAGAAATACGGTCTTAAAGGCGCACGTCGCGCACCCCAGTTCTCCAAGAGATAATTGGTTTATACTTTTTCAAAGATTACAAAAACCCCGAAACCATTACGGTTTTCGGGGTTTTCTTTTTATCTTATTTTTTGCTTTGGTGCAAACTTGGTGCAAGTTATTTTAAAAGGACTATGACACACGAAATGTCATAGCCCTTTTTCTTTTGGAATTCTTATAAATTTATAGCAATCAATGTGTCGTTTTTGGGAAGAAAAAAGCCGTCCTTTTCTTTTCTTAATGCTTCCATATCTTTTTTTCCACTGCTCTTTACGGGGAAGTTTTCTCTAATCTTATAAGCACAAGGAATACAATCATCTTCTAATTTTTCCAGACACAGATGATGTAT
>JAZNNZ010000219.1:0-1669 GCA_045580525.1 Acutalibacteraceae bacterium | reverse complement strand
TATAATATTTATAATTATATTATAAGGGGGAGTCTTGTGGTTTTAAAGGAACAAAATTTTGATTATTTTAGCCAAGAAAAATATATTCCTTTAGTAAGAGCATTGGCTAATGAATTATATGGCGAAAACCCAAAGGCTCTCGTTTCTACCTATGGCTGTCAGCAAAACGTGAGCGATAGTGAAAAGCTTAAAGGTATGCTTTATGAAATGGGATTTTCTTTTACAGAAGATGAGAACGAAGCAGATTTTATAATTTTTAATACCTGCGCTGTTCGTGAACACGCAGAAGATCGTGTTTTTGGCAATATAGGTGCACTTAAAAATCAAAAACGCAAAAAACCAAACCTTTGCATTGCAATGTGTGGTTGTATGGCGCAGCGTGAAGCGGTCAAACAAAGAATTGAAAAAAGCTTTCCCTTTGTAAACATTTTATTCGGCACACACGTTATTCATAAATTACCTGAATTTATGTACCGCTACTATAAACATAAAAAACGTGTTTTTGATATTTCTGATGATAATCACGATATTGTTGAAGGCGTACCGTTAAAGCGCGATGGTACCTTTAAGGGCTGGTTGCCCATAATGTACGGATGCAATAATTTTTGTTCTTATTGTATTGTGCCATATACACGTGGTCGCGAACGCTCGAGAGATCCGCAAAATATTATAATTGATGCGAAGCGTTTAATAGCATCTGGTTGTAAAGATATAACTTTGCTTGGTCAAAACGTTAACTCGTATAGTTATGAAGGAATGAATTTTCCTAAATTACTTCGCGAAATTAACAAGCTGGATGGTGACTTCAGAATAAGATTTATGACTTCTCATCCCAAAGATTGTACAGAAGAACTTTTACTGGCAATCAGAGATTGCGATAAAGTTTGTAAACATTTACATCTACCGTTTCAATCGGGTAGCAGTCGTATATTAAAGCTTATGAATCGCAGGTATGATAAAGAAAAGTATTTAAACCTAGTTTTCAAAGCTAAAGAACTTATACCAAATTTAACCTTAACCTCTGATATTATAGTTGGTTTTCCTGGTGAAACGTATGAAGATTTTTTAGAGACAGTAGATGTTGTAAAGCGGGTTAAGTTTATGTCGCTTTTCACATTTATTTTCTCAAAGCGTGAAGGTACACCGGCGGCTTCTATGGATGATCCAACATCGGCGGCAGAAAAAAGCAAGTGGTTCCGGGAACTCTTAAAGGTGCAGGCGGAAATCGCAAAAGAAAATGAGAAAAATTTAATTAATAAAGAATATCGTGTTCTTTGTGATGAAGTTGGCAGACGCGAGGGATACATGGCAGGACACACCGATAATAATATTTGTTTTGAATTTACCGGAAGTGAAGAGCTTTTAGGAAAATTTGTAAATATAATAACTTATGAAGATAATGGCGAAATTTTAGCTAAAATAAAGGAGTAGTAAAAATGGACGTAATTAAAGCAGCAAGAGAAATGTGCGTAGAACTAACAAAAGATGAAAGATTTATTAATTATTTAGAAGCAAAAAAAGCTAATGATAACGATAAAGAACTTCAAGAATTAATTGGTGAATTTAATCTTGTTAGATTATCTTTAGACAAAGCTTTATCTGCAGAGGATAAAGAAGAAGCAAAAATTGAAGAATTAAATACTAAAATCAGAGAAGTGTATACAACCAT
>JAZNNZ010000218.1:0-8450 GCA_045580525.1 Acutalibacteraceae bacterium | reverse complement strand
TTTGTTCATAATTACTCCAAAATTGAAATAAAAAAGTCCGAGTAAACTAAACCGTTTTCTCGGACCTCAATATTATTCAGCAATAATGCTTACTTGTTTACGGTCGCGACCTTTGCGCTCAAACTTAACCTTACCGTCAACTAAAGCAAATAATGTATCGTCAGAACCTTTACCAACGTTTACGCCGGGATGAATGTGGGTTCCTCTTTGACGAACTAGGATGTTACCTGCTAATACGAATTGTCCGTCGCCTCTTTTAACACCAAGTCTTTTAGACTCACTGTCACGGCCATTTTTTGTAGAGCCAACGCCCTTTTTATGTGCAAATAAAGTAATATTTATTCTTAACATTTATTTTTCCTCCGTAGATATATTTAAATGAGATTTGTATTCTTTTTTAAGACCTTCAATATGAAGCTTAAAACCCTTTAAGGTTGCTTGTGCTTTATCTTCATTATTTAAAAGATAAAGTTTAAAAAAGCCATCAGACTCTTCTATTTCACATTTGCAACTTAAAACATCGGTTAAGGTGTTGGCGGTTAAATAAACTGCGCTTGAAATTGCTGTGCAAACAAGTTTGCCAATTTCATCATTCTCATTAACTGTTGAATGACCGCTTAATTTAAAGCCAACCATCATATTGTTACAGTAAAAAAACTTTACTGAAGTCATCTTATTTTTCCTGGCCTATTGCATCAATCTTAATCTTGGTGTAGGGCTGTCTGTGACCAAGTTTTCTTGCAGAGCCTTTTTTGGGCTTATAGGTGAAAACTGTGATCTTCTTTTGCTTACCGTTCTTTAAAACAGTAGCTGTTACTGTTGCGTTTGCAACATAGGGTTTACCTACTTTTAAAGCACCTCTGTCAGAGCTTAATGCTACAACAGTGTTAAAAGTTAGGGTTTCATTTTCGTTAGCGTTTAGTTTTTCAACATAAATTTCATCGCCAACTTGAACGCGGTACTGTTTACCGCCTGTTTCGAAAATTGCGTACATAATTCATACAACCTTTATTTTAGACTCGCTACGATTAGGCGAAAGATTACTCTTTACTTTAAAAAGCCCATAATAAGCGGCTTAACTATTTTATCACTATAAGTGCAATATGTCAAGCATTTTTTTGGTTTATTTTTATCTATTTTATTGATAATTTTTAACTTTTATGTTATACTCTTTTACACTAATAACGAAAGGAAAAAATATGCCCAGAATTAAGCTAAAAGATCGCCTACTTCCCTTTTACACTAAAGGCGAAGAAGTGTTTAATATGGTAAGCCACATTATTGGCGGCGGACTTGGTGTTGTTGCGCTTGTTCTTTGTATAATTAAGGCTGCCTTTAAAAGCAGTGTTGCGGGTGTGCTTTGTGGAATTGCATACGGTTCTTCACTGATAATATTATACACTATTTCAAGCATTTACCACGGATTGAGACCACCAACCGCAAAAAAGGTGTTTCAGGTACTTGACCACTGTGCAATTTATATTTTAATTGCAGGTACATATACCCCGTTTACAGTAATTGCCTTACAAAAAACCGCACCCGTAATTGGTTGGATTATTTTTGGATTTGTGTGGGCACTTACCGCTCTTGCGGTAACACTTACTGCAATTGATCTTAAAATGTACAAGACCTTTTCGTTTGTTTGTTATATTGTTATGGGCTGGTGTATTATTTTTGCCATTGTGCCGCTATATAACGCATTAGGCTTTTTAGGAACATTGTTTTTAGTGCTTGGCGGAGTTTTCTATTCTTTAGGCTGCGTATTTTTTAAACTCGGCAAAAAGCACAGATACGCTCATTCAATTTTTCATTTATTTGTACTTGCGGCAAGTATAATGCATTTTGTATCGGTTTTCTTTTATGTAATATAAAACAAAAGCAGGAATTTATTCCCTGCTTTTTATTTTTATAAATCGTTAGAAATAATATCTTCAAAGCTTTCGCGTTTTACGATAATGCGGTCGGTGTTTTCTTTTACCATTACAACAGCGGGACGTGGAATGCGATTATAGTTACTTGCCATTGAATAGTTATATGCACCTGTTGCAAGTACCGCTAAAATATCGTCCTTTTTAGGCTTTTGAATGTAAACGTCTTCTGCCAATAGGTCGCCGCTTTCACAGCATTTACCCGCAATTGTTGCAAGATAAGACGCTTCTTTTTCTGCTTTATTTGCAACCACAAAGGTATAATCGGCATCATATAAAGCGTAACGCGGATTATCACTCATACCGCCGTCTACTGCCACGTAATTACGCACGTTTTCTATTTGTTTTACGTTACCAACAGTATAAAGCGTAAGACCTGCGGGACCTACTATACTTCTGCCGGGCTCAATAAAGATTTTGGGTGTTTGAATATTCAGATAATTTGCGGCTTCTTTTACAGCAACAGACACCTTTTTCATAAACTCTGAATATTTTAACGGGTCATCTTCAGAAACGTACTGAATGCCAAAACCGCCGCCAAGATTTAACTCTTGAATTTCTGCGCCAAATTTATTTTTTATTTCTGCAATAAATTTTAGCATAATTACCGCGCAGTCTTCAAATGGTTCGGTTTCAAAAATCTGTGAACCAATATGACAATGCAGTCCCATTAAAGTAACGTTTTGTTTTTTAAGGGTTTCTTTTATAGCCTTTATAGCGTCACCGGTAGTAATTGCAAAGCCAAACTTTGAATCTACCCTACCCGTTTTTATATAATCATGTGTATGAGCATCAATACCAGGGGTTATTCTTACTAAAACGTTAGCCTTTATGCCTATTTTTTTAGCCAACTCGTCCACAGTATTAAGCTCATCAAAATTATCAATAACTATTCTGCCAACGCCCTGTTTTAGAGCATATTCCAGCTCTTCGGGTGTTTTATTGTTACCGTGGAAGAAAATATGATCAGGGTCAAAATCTGCAGAAATTGCGGTATAAATTTCACCCATGGACACACAGTCAACAAAAATGCCTTCACTTTTGGCAATGCGGTACATTTCTTTACAAGAAAAAGCTTTACTTGCATATAAAACGTTACCGTTGCCACCATAATATTTATCTATGGATTTTTTATAATCCTTCATAGCGTTTCTTATGGAAGTTTCACTAAACACATATAAAGGTGTGCCATATTTTTTTGCTAATGAAACGGTGTTACAATCTTCAATATAAAGGTTACCGTTTTTAATTTTAAGGCAATCCATAACCATTTTATTCTTCCTCCATAATTTTCTTTAATTCTTCTACGCCTTTGCCTGTTACCGCTGAAAACGGAATTAACGGCAGCCCTTTTAATTCTTCAAATTCACTTATTTTTTGCAAATTTGCATTAAATTCGGTTTTATTTAGCTTATCACATTTTGTAAGTGCCACCGCAAACTTAAAGCCAAAGCTTTTTAAATAATCAATCATTTGCAAATCAAGTTCTGTTGGGCCTATGCGCATATCTACAAGCTGAAGCACCAATTTTATATTACGACCGCTACCGAAATAGCCTTCCATTAGTTCAGAAAACCTGTCGGTCTCTTTTTTTGAAATTTTGGCATAACCGTAACCGGGTAAATCCACAAACCTAACGCCATCTGCTTTATAAAAGTTGATGGTGATTGTTTTACCTGGTTTTGAGCTTGTTCTGGCTAAATTTTTGCGATTAAAAACCTTATTTATTAAACTTGATTTACCAACGTTGGATCTTCCCGAAAAGCAAATTTCAGGTAAATAACTTTGTGGTAATTGTGAAAAGGTTCCAAATGCCGCTTCAAAAATTGGGTTATTGTAATTCATACTAAATCCTTACTGTATAGTTTTCGGTTTTTTGGTTTATGCTATAAACCGATTCTGTATTTTTTATAAGCGCGGTATCAAGCACTTCATCAATATGGCTAACCGCTTTAAAATTAATTGCATTTAATACCTCTTTAGGTATATCACACAAATCTTTTTGATTTTCTTTAGGAATTATAACCGTAGTAATTCCCGAACGATATGCCGCCATAACCTTTTCGGTCAGTCCGCCAATAGCAAGAACCCTACCTAAAATGGTTATTTCGCCCGTCATAGCAACGTCGCGCTTAATTGGTGTGTCTGTTAAAGCAGAAACCAGTGCTGTTGTTATTGTAACACCTGCAGAAGGGCCATCTTTTGGCACAGCAGCTTCTGTTGCGTGAATATGAATATCTTTGGTTTTATAAAAATCTTCCGATATACCAAAAGCTTTGGCGTTTTTACGCACCAACGACACCGCCGCTTTTGCAGATTCTTTCATAACGTCACCCAAAGAACCGGTTAGTTCAATTTTGCCGCTACCTTCTAAAACAGATACTTCAAGCTGCATAATTTCGCCGCCAACACTGGTCCAGGCAAGACCGTTTACAACGCCAACTTCGTCATCAGGTAAAAGCTCTTCTACCCTATACTTTTTAACACCTAAAAAGTCGTTTAAATTATATGTTGTTACTCTTACGGTTTTTTCACCCGATACTATGCTTTTTGCCGCTTTTCTTAAAATATCGGCAATTTTTCTTTCAAGACTTCTTACCCCTGATTCTTTAGTGTAATAATCAATAATATCGTAAATAGCGTTATTATCAAATTTTATTTGTTTTGCGGTAAGTCCGTGCTTGATTAACTGCTTTTTAATAAGATGGTTTTTGCATATATTAAACTTTTCTTCTCTTGTATAAGAAGGAAGCTCAATTAAATCCATTCTATCTAATAGCGGTGCGGGAATGTTTGAAACATCGTTCGCGGTACAAACAAAAAGCACACCGCTTAAATCAATGGGCATATCAACATAGTGGTCGGTATAATTATTGTTTTGCTCACTATCTAACACTTCTAAAAGCGCAGAAGCAGGATCGCCCTTAATGTCTTTACCAAGTTTATCAACTTCATCAAGTAAAATAAGCGGATTCATACTACCTGCTTTTTTAAGGGCATTTATTATACGACCGGGCATTGCGCCAATGTAGGTACGACGGTGACCGTTAATTTCGGCTTCATCGTGTATGCCACCTAATGATACCCTGGCAAAGCTACGTCCCATGCTTTTAGCCAAAGACTTGGCAATTGAGGTTTTACCAACACCGGGAGGCCCCGCCAAACAAATGATGTGACCATCATTTGTTGCTTTAAGGGCATATACAGCCATGGCTTCTAGAATTCTGTTTTTAACCTTTTTAAGACCGTAATGCTCTTTATTAAGAAGATTTTCGGCCTTCTCAATATCGGTTTTAATTTTATCATACTTACCAAAGGGTAAGCTTAAAAGTAAATCTAAATAATTTCTTACAACAGTGGCTTCGTGTGAACCAAAGGGCATTTTAGAAAGCTTATTCACTTCAGAAAACATTATGTTTTTATTTTCTTCGTTTAAAGATATAGCCGAAATCTTTTCACGGTAGGATTCAATTTCGGTATCAAGACCATCATCACCATAAAGTTCAAAATTTATAGCCCTAAGCTGTTCTTTTAAATAATACTCACGCTGATTATCATCAATTTGCTCTTTAACCTTTTCTTGAATTTTAGCATCTATGGTTAAAATTGAGCATTCTTTATTTAAAAGTTCTGCCACTTTACGAAGTCTTTTTGTGGGGTTTAGCTCTTCTAAACACATTTGCTTAGCTTCTAAGGGCATTTGAATATTTGAAGCAATATAATCACTTAAATAGCCGGGGCTATTGGCACCCAAAACCGTCATTGAAATATCTTTTGGCATTTTAGGTGTGAACTTTGCGTACTTTTTAAAGAGTTCTTTAACGTTTCTTATAAAGGCTTCACTACTGGTGGTTTTGCGGCTTTCAACCTCTTTTATTCTTGTAACGTCTGCCACAAGACAGTTGTTAACGGTTTGAAGATTTTCAAAACCTGCTCTAAAACCGCCTTCTATTAAAACACGAATATTATCGTCACTGATTTTCATAACCTGACGAATTTTTGCAACACAACCAACCGTAAACAAATCATTAACAGATGGGTTTTCGGTTTTTAATTCTTTTTGGGAAACCAAAAATATTGTTTGGTCTGTTTCCATAGCCAAATTTAAAGCATTGATTGATTTTTCACGACCAACGTCAAAATGCAGTAACATTCCCGGAAAAACAACAAGACCGCGAAGCGCTAAAACCGGCATATGTACAGGATTTATATTTAAAGACAATTTTTTCACCTACAACGATTAAGTATATTAATTTATTTTATAGTAAAAATATTTTAAAATCAATATTTTTTTAGTTTTTTCTTTTATTATAATAAATATTGTGGTATAATTTGACTATAAAGGAGATGTTTTTATGTTTAAAAAATATGTTTTACCTTTAATTATTGCACTTGTTTTAGGCGCTGCAAACTTTTACGTGACACTGCCGGCAATAAACATTAAATCTTTAGGCTTTTGGTCTTGGATTTTATTTATGGTTGTTGTATACATTGTTGCAATGCTTATATTTAAAGGCGTTATTAAAATTAAAAGTATCTTAAACAAAGAACCACAAAAAATTGATGTTAAAAATATTAAACTAAAAAAATGGCATAAAAAAGCTATTTTAATTGCTTTGGCGGTTATTATTGTTATTGGGGCCGGCATTGGCATTTCATCAAGTCAGCTATTTAATGCAAGTAAATATCAGAAAATGTTACCCGTTAAGGATGGAGATTTTACTGAAATTGTTGCAGAAATTCCAATAAGTAAAATACCTGTTGTTGACAAAGATACCGCAGAAAGACTGGGATCTAGAAAAATTGGTGAAGTTGTTGAACTGGTTTCTCAATTCAACGTTTCAGATTACTACACTCAAATTAACTATAAAGAAACACCTTTTAGGGTTTCTCCGTTGGAATATGCCGATTTTATTAAGTGGTTTACCAACAGAAAAGACGGTGTTCCCTATTACGTTAAAATTGATATGGCAACACAAAACACAGAGCTTGTTAAATTAAACGAAGGTATGAAATATCTGCCGAGCGAATATTTTTCTCGTGATTTAATGCGCCATGTAAGGTTTAAATTCCCCACAAAAATGTTCCACACCGTTTCATTTGAAATTGACGATGGTGGTCATCCTTACTGGATTATTTCTTACTACGACTACACAATCGGATTTTTAGGCGGTAAAGATATTTCGGGTGTAATTGCTGTAAATGCAGTTACCGGTGAAACCTTCGATTTTAAGGTTAACGAAGTTCCTTCATGGGTTGATAGAGTATACGATGCAGACATTGTTTTACAACAGGCAGCTTCTTGGGGTAAATATACAGAAGGTTATTGGAACTCTGTATTTGGGCAAAGAAACGTTATTGCAACAACCGACGGTTATAACTACATTGCTTTAAACGATGACGTATGGCTATTTACCGGTATTACTTCGGTTGTATCTGATGAATCTAACATTGGTTTTATTTTGGTTAATATGAGAACCAAAGAAAGTATGCGTTTTAGCATTAACGGTGCTGAAGAATATTCTGCAATGAGTTCTGCAGAAGGTAAAATTCAAGAAAAAGGTTATACCGCTACCTTCCCAATTTTAGTTAATATTGCAGATACTCCTTCATACTTTATAAGCTTAAAAGACAACGCAGGACTTGTAAAATCTTACAGCTTTGTATCTGTAGCTAACTATCAGATAGTAGGCGTTGCAGATACACTTGAAGCCGCCAGTGAAGAATATTTAAGACTTTTGAAATCTAACGGAATTGAGATTAATGACAGTAACACAAATATTAAAGGCGGCATAAACAAAGAAATTACGGTTGAAAGAATTAATTCTGCAGTAATAAACGGAAATTCTGTTTACTATATTAAGGCAACCGACAGCGACGTAATTTACACCGCAAATATAGATGTTTCTAATAGGCTTCCGTTAATAAACAAAGGCGATAAAATTACAGTTTTACTAAAAACAGAAGAATCCACCGCAATTTTAGAAATTAAATAATAACAACAAAAAAGCTCAAGGAAATCCTTGAGCTTTTTATTTTATTTGTTGCAATTTAAAAGCCAGACCTTCATGGCAAAACGTTTTGGAGCAAGTTTACTTAAAACCAATAACACTTTGCCCATAAATCCCGGTATTGCAAACGCTTTTTTCTTTTTAAGTGCTTTCAATCCTACTTCTGCTACCTTTTGCGGTGGTAGCATACCGCTATAGCTTTTGACAGCGCGTTGTTTAGAATTAACGTCTTCAGCAACAGCAAAAAACTCAGTATCGGTCCAAAAAGGACAAAGTGTGGTAACCGTTATGCCACGCGGCTTTAGTTCTTCACTTAGCGCTAAAGAATAGCTGTTTACAAAGGCTTTACTTGCGGCATAAACATTTAACATAGGCAGCGGCATAAAAGAAGCAACCGAGCAAATCTGCAAAATTCTTGCATCTTTTTGCATATATGCTAAGGTTGAATTTGTAACCGAAACCAGTGCTTTGCAGTTAAGGTCTATCATACCCAAAGTGGCATCTTCTGAAA
>JAZNNZ010000217.1:0-3523 GCA_045580525.1 Acutalibacteraceae bacterium | reverse complement strand
GTTGCAACCGATGGTACAGTAAGTATTACCGTACCAAAATGGTTATTGTTAAAGGTTGAACCGGATTTTAATTATCAGCTTACAGATAAAGAAATTAATACCTATAAGTTTAAAACAATTACTAAAAATTCCGACGGTTCTGCGACCTATACCGTGGATTATAATGATTATCATAAATTTTTACTTATAACCAAAAGCGCGGTTAATGCTGTGGTGTATGAATATAGCAACCACGCCTGGTTTTCAAAAATTGAGGCTGATGACGGCTATAACAATATAAATATTTATACTAAGTATGATGATCTTAACGCCTTTGATGATGGCTTTGGTATTTATATTAGTCTTTCGGGGTTACAGTCAACATTTTATCAATATATGCATTACGATTATAACGTTGGTACAACCATAACGGTATATAATAAAGATAATGTTGTGCTAAGCACCTACAAATTTCCCAAACTTTTAAAATAAATTTTGCCTGAACTAAATGGTTCAGGCATTTTTTAATTTATTATTGAATTATCTTTATTTTAATGTTAATATTATTTTAATATAACTGCCCGTGGCGCAACTGGATAACGCAACAGATTCCGATTCTGGAGATTGGGAGTTCAAATCTCTTCGGGCAGACCAAAAAAGTCGTATCAATAGGATACGACTTTTTTTATCCAAGCTCGTATTCCTGTTTTATAAACAAAAGCACCCATCGTGGCGTTTTTTGTTTTTTCTTGATTTTTATCGGCATTATGATATAATGATTATGTTAAACCAACTGAATATTTTAAAATGATGGCTATTGTTATCTTTATAGGATAACTATACCTTTTTTCGCTATTTCTATTTAAATTTGTTAAAAACGCGAATTCCTACCGGAAATAGTGAAGCTTGGTTCTTACTTTTTTGGTTGGTTTTACGACTATCGGAGTTTGCATTTTTTGTGTGGCTTACTTCGGTAGCCACACTTTTTATTTTTAAGGGGAGAAAACTATGAAAAACACTGTTGATTACACTGATGAACAAGTTCGCGCAGATGTTTCCGGTTGGATGGAAGAAAACATTGAAGCCTTTAAGAAAAAGAGCGTTTTATTTATTATTGGTCTGATCTGTTTTGCTATAAGCGTTATAATCGCGGCTTTTGGCGGAACAGGATGGGCAAGCATATTCTTATTTGGCCTTATTGGTTGCTGGGGCGGACCGCTTGCAGTCAAATATTGGTTTTCAGGCTTTGCGGCAATTTTTGACTTTCAAATAAAAACAATAGAGACTGACCAATATGGCAGAAAACACGAATATTTTACCATTGATGGTGGCTTAGTAGGCCCGTTTTTAAGATGTGCTGTTGCAGTTTTGGTATTTTTTATTGGTACCCTTATTGCACCTATAGAGATGATTGTAAGATATATCAATCATTTAAGATACGAGAAAAAACTTGGTACTAAAAGCGCTCGTAACAAATCACCCCGTAAAGAAATGGCAATTTGCATAATAATTCTTCTTATTATGTTCGTTGTTGCTATAATCGGCAATACCATCAATAATATTGCTGAAAATACCTCTGATATCGGCAATACCGAAATTGTTGAGATACTTGACAATCTTGAAAGCAAAACCAATTCATATAAGATTTGCGAATATAAAAACGGAAATATGCAAGAATATGCATACATAACCGAAAATAACGGCACAGTAACATTCTCAACTCAAAAAGAACTTTACTGGGTACTACGTATAGATGAAGGCAGCAAAAAAGATTATACCTTAAAGCCTGGTACGTATACTTATTCCAATGGTGCATGGGCAAATGTTGACGAAGATACCGCATTTATTCTTTCAAAATTCACAATTGGTCTTGCGCTTGATTTTGATGCTATGAAGGAAAATACTTCTAAGATTGTTGTTAATAAAGGCAAAGGCTTCAGTTATTATTTTAACAACGAGGAACAAGAATATTTTGAATTAAAACCCAAGAATAATTCAAGTTTGCAATTTGAAAAAATTAGTATTGATACAGATTATGACTTTGCAACCTGCTCAGGCGGATATAACTATATTTACATATTCGATTAAAATACTTATTTAAAAAAGCACCGTCACGGTGCTTTTTATTTTGTCAAATATAGTCTATAAAAATCTTGTGCTGGATTTTGCTTTATGTTATTATAATTATATAATTTATAAACAATAGGAGAAACTTATGGATTTTTCTGTTTTAAAACAAAATTTAATTAATAAAGGTTATGCTGTTAGCTGTTTTGAAAATAGCAACGAAGCTGTTAGCTACTTGCAACAAGAAATTGAAAATACCACCGTTGGTATTGGTGGCTCGGTAACTGTAGATGAAATAGGCCTTTTTGAAGCCATAAAGGATCAAAATCAGGTCTTTTGGCATTGGAAAGATAAATCTACGTTAGACTGGAAAGAAACCTTAAAAATGGCATCAAATGCCGAAATTTATATTACTTCGGCTAATGGTGTTGCAGAATCTGGAGAAATTATCAATATTGATGGTACTGGTAACCGTGTGGCGGCAACAATGTTTGGTCATAAGAAGGTTTATTTTGTAATAGGCAAAAACAAAATTGCAAAAACTTATGATGAAGCGCTTTATCGCGCACGTAACGTTGCAGCCCCTTTAAATGCAAAGCGTTTAAATAAGCAAACGCCCTGCGCATCTTTAGGCAAGTGTATAGACTGCAATAGTCCACAAAGAATTTGCAGGGGATTATTCGTTCTTTGGCAAAAACCTACTTCATATGATTGTGAAGTAATTTTAATTAATGAAAATCTTGGTTATTAAACAACAAATTAATAAGTTTATAGGTTTTGACTTTATTGACTTTTAATGGTGTGTTTGATATAATTATTTAGTTAAAAAGATAGCAATACCTATTTTAAGAGGTTGTATTATGAAAATAGTCTTTATTAATTCGGTTTGTGGCATCAGGAGCACCGGAAGAATTTGTGCTGATCTTGCAAAAAGCTATGAAGAAAAAGGGTATGAATGTAAAATAGCTTATGGCAGGGTTGATACAGTACCGCAAGATATGCAAAAATATGCTGTTAAAATTGGCAGTAATTTTGGTGTTAAAGTAAACGCTTTATTATCTCGCGTATTTGATAACCACGGTCTTAATGCATATTTTGCAACAAAAAAGTTTTTAAAATGGTTAGAAAATTATAATCCCGATGAGCTGTGGCTTCACAATATTCACGGTTATTATATAAATTATAAGCTGTTGTTTAACTGGATCAAAAAGCATCCTGATTTGGTTGTTAAATGGACGTTGCATGATTGTTGGGCGTTTACAGGTCATTGCAGCCATTTTGCAGAAGTTGGGTGCTATAAATGGAAAACAGAGTGTTATAATTGTCCGCAAAAAGATAAATATCCGGCAAGTTTTGTTTTAGATAATAGTAAAAACAATTTTAAAATAAAAAAAGCAAACTTTACCGGTGTAAAGAATATGACAATTTATACGCCTTCAAAATGGCTTAAAAATTTGGTAGAACAAAGCTTTTTGGG
>JAZNNZ010000216.1:0-5245 GCA_045580525.1 Acutalibacteraceae bacterium | reverse complement strand
TCCCCTTGGTAAAGACGGTCGAATGCTTACGGGCAGCAAAGAGCATACCGATTTAGCATATACCGTTGCAAGTGAAGGCGCGGTTTTACTTAAAAACAACGGTATTCTTCCCTTAAAGGCAGATAAAAAAATTGCGCTTTTTGGCGTTGGAAGCATTGACTATATTCCAGGTGGCGGCGGAAGCGGTGCTGTTTACTGCAAATATATTAAAGACATGCACGAAGGCTTTGCAGATAACGGAATTGAATTGTTTGAAGACAGCTTAAAGTTTTATTACGATTACGCTTTACCACAGCTTGACAGCCTTAATAACGGAACATATTTGTTTGAACCCGAAGTGCCTGATGAACTGGTTAAAAAAGCAAGAGAATTTTGTGATACTGCTGTTATTACCTTACACAACTTTTCGGGTGAAAACTACGACAGAAAGGCAGAACCCGGCCAATTTTATATTACAGATAACGACGCTTTACTTATTTCAAAGGTAACCGCTATTTTTACAAACACAATTATTGTTTTTAACAACAGCGGTATTATGGACATTTCTTTTGTTAAGGAAAACGATAAGATTTCTGCCGCAATTTTAGGCGGTCTAAATGGTATGGAAGGCGCCGCGGCTATTGCCGATATTATTTTAGGTAAGGTTAATCCATCAGGTAAGCTTATTGACACATACGCTAAAGGTCATTTATCTTACCCTTCTGCAGACACATATTATGAAAGCGGTATAAGCGAAAACCATAAAAACGTTGGCCCCGACCGCGCTTTAAAAAACGAATACGTTTGCTATTACGAAGATATTTACGTAGGTTACCGCTATTTTGCAACCATTCCGGGTAAAGATGAGTCGGTAGTGTACCCATTTGGTTTTGGTCTTTCTTACACTGATTTTGAAATTAAATTTATTTCTGCAAAAGAAGAAGACGGTAATTTTGAAGTTAAAGTAAGTGTTAAAAATATCGGTAAGACCGCCGGTAAAGAGGTTGTTCAGCTTTATTTAAACGCTCCACAAGGAAAATTAGGCAAAAGCAAAATTTCGCTTACAGCGTTTGCCAAAACAAAGTTATTAGATGTCGGTGAAACACAAGCGTTAACCTTAAGCTTTACAGAATATGATATTGCTTCATATGATGACCTTGGTAAAATTAAAAAGAGTGCTTATATTTTAGAAAAAGGCGAATATAAATTCTTACTTGGTAACAGCTCTGATAACCTGAACACAATTGATTTTAAATACTCTTTAGATGAAGATAAGGTTATTAAAGAATTAACCCAAAAATGTCCGCCCAACAAATTATCAAAAAGATTATTGTCTGACGGAAGTTACGAAAAACTGCCATCATTTCCTATTCAAAATCCCGAAATTAAGGTTGAGAAAAATCCGTACGAACCTTTTAAACCCGAAAAATTCATTAAATTAGAAGAAGTTTTAAAGGGCAACGTCCCGCTTGATAAATTTATTGCACAGTTAGAAATTAACGATTTAATTTATTTGTTGGACGGTTGCACCTGTATTGGTTTATCGCGCACAGCCGGGTTTGGCGGACTAAATAAATACGGTATTCCCGGACTTATGACGGTTGACGGTCCTGCGGGTGTTAACGTATACCCAACCTCTGGAATTGGCACCACATATTTCCCAAGTGCTTCGGTACTGGCTTCTACTTGGAATTTAGACCTGGCTTTTAAGGTTGGTGAAATTGGCGGAACTGAAGCAAAAGAATGCGGTTTAGCATTCTGGCTAACCCCCGGACTTAATATTCACAGAACTCCTATGTGCGGACGTAACTTTGAATATTTTAGTGAAGATCCGTTAGTTACCGGTAAATTTGCCGCCGCACAGGTAAATGGTATGCAAAGCGTGGGTGTGGCTCCTTCTGTTAAACACTTTGCTTGTAACAACTCCGAAAGAAACCGCTACTACAGTGACAGTAGAGTAAGTGAAAGAGCTTTAAGAGAAATTTATTTAAAAGGCTTTGAAATTTGTGTTAAAGAATCAAATCCTTTAACCATTATGAGCTCCTACAATATTTTAAACGGTGTGCGATGTTGCGAAAACTATGAACTTCTTACAGAGATTTTAAGAGAAGAATGGGGCTTTGACGGTCTTGTTACTTCTGACTGGGACGTTCCTTGTACTCAATATAAATTAGTACTTGCAGGTAACGATATAAAAATGCCATATGGCTTCCCTGATGAAATTAAAAAAGCCTTAGAAGACGGTAACATTACACGCGACAACCTTGAACACTGTGTAAGACACATATTAAAGGTAATTTTAAAACTGGCATAATAAAAACTAATAAAAAAGCGAGGGCCTCTGGCTCTCGCCTTTTATATTGGTTGGCTTTTAATTGACACAAATAATAAAATATGATATATTTAATATAATTATAGTGCTATTTTTTGTGGAGGAATTATGGAAAATTTAAAGGGTAAAAGGCTTTTAGTTTTAGGCGGCACCAACAATGCACCTGACATTAAAAGTTTTGCAGTAAAATATGGTGTAACAATTATTGTTGCAGGTAAATATTTTAGTGAAGAAATTGAAGAAATTGCTGATGAAGCTTACAAAGCAGATGTTTATGACCGCGAACAACTTACCAACGTTGTTAAAGAACAAAATATTGACGGTATTTTTGTTGGCGGCAACGAAGATATTATTTCTTGCACTATTGACGTTTGTGAAAAGTTAGGTCTTCCCTTTTACGCTTCAAGAGAAGTATGGGACAAGGCCATGAACAAGCGTATTTTTAAAAAGACCTGCCGCGAAAACGGTGTTCCAACAATGGAAGACTATACAATTGATGAAAACGATTTGGTGGCTTCTGCAAACAGTTTAACCTACCCTGTAGTTATTAAACCAGTGGATAGCTGTGGTAGTAACGGTGTTATGAAATGTGAAACTGCAGAGGAATTTCCAAAGCTTTACAACTATGCAAAAAGCTGTTCCAGAACAAAAAGTGTAACGGTTGAAGAATTTAACGACGGTTTTGAAATTTGCGCCTATTACACCTTTGTTGATGGCAACCCCACCTTAAGTTCTATGGCCGATAAATATGTACGCGGCGACACAGAAAACTTTATTCCACTTTCTGAAATTTATGCATATCCTTCACAATATTTACCGCAATACTTAACCGAAGTTGATGCCAATATGCGCAAAATGCTTAAAGCTTTGGGCATTAAAAACGGTATTACCAGTATGCAAGGCTTTTACAAAGACGGTAAATTTAAGTTTTTTGAAATGGGCTTCCGTTTAGGCGGTACCGCACAATACCGTTATACAGAACACGTAAACGGAATTAATAGCTTACATATGATGATGGCCTATGCCCTTACCGGCAAAATGGGTGACTGTGACCAATCAACAGACACCGCTGCATTTAAAATGCCCTGCTGCACCTTAACACTTTTATCTAAAGGCGGTACAGTTGCCGAAATTGTTGGCTTAGAAGAAGCAAGAAATTATGACGGTGTTTTATATATTGAAAACCGTTATAAAAAAGGTGACACAATTGAACCAAGTCGTACCGTTTCGCAGTTCCACGTAAGAATTTATATTGTTGCTAAAAACGAAGAAGAAATGAAAGAAAAAATCATTCATTTGCAATCTTCTATTCAGGCTTACGACACCAACGGTGAAGCTATGCTAATTACTGAGTTTGATACAGACAAGCTAACCTTTGGAAACAATAAATTTTAATTAAGGAGCATTTTATGTTAATTTCGGTAGCTATTCCGTGTTATAAATCTTCTAAAACCATTGAAAAGGTTGTAGATGAAATACGCGATAATATTAATGCAAGTAAAAAACACGATTATCAGATTATTTTGGTTAACGACTATCCTGATGACAACACTTTTTCGGTTATCAGAAAAATATGTGAAGCAGACAGTAAGGTTGTGGGACTGAATTTATCAAGAAACTTTGGTCAGACAGCCGCAAAGATGGCCGCCCTACCATACGTTAAGGGTGACGTTCTTGTATTTATGGATGATGATGGCCAACATCCCGCAGAAGGTATTATTCCGTTAGCAGAAAAAATTACCGAAGGCTATGACGTTGTTTATGCCTACTTTAAATCTAAAAAACACAGCTTTTTCAAAAGATTTACTTCAAAAATTAATGCTAAATTAGCAGAATTAAACGGAACAAGAAAAAAGGGTATTCATGCTTCAAGCTTTTTGGCAATGAGTCGCTTTGCGGTTGATTCGTATAAAGAATATAAAAGCCCCTTCCCTTCTTTAATGGGTTATTTAAACACCTTAATTGATAAAGTTACAGAAATTGAAATGCCACACCGCGAAAGGTTGGAAGGCAAATCTAACTACACCTTTAAAAAATTAGTTAAGCTTTGGTTTACGGGCTTTACAAATTTCTCGGTAATTCCACTACGCGCAATTGCGGTGCTTGGCATACTTATTGCTATAATGGGCTTTATTTTTGGCGGTGTTGTAATTATTTCAAAATTAATTAATCCCGCTTTAGCCGCAGGTTATGCTTCTACTATGTCGGTACTACTTTTCATTGGCGGCTTAATTTTAGTAGCGCTTGGTTTTATTGGCGAATATATAGGCAGAATTTATATGACCATAAGTAACCTTCAACCTTACCGCGTACGCGAAATTTTAAATGTAAAAGACAATAATAAATAATAAAAAAGCGAGAGTTTTAACTCTCGCTTTTATTTTGCATTATTTAATTGTTCTTAATATTCATACGGAATTTTTAGATTACCCATACCAACCGCTAAATCTATATGTGGCTTATTGCTTCCGTGAAAGTCACTTCCACCGCTTTTAATTAAATTAAATTTTTCTGCCAACATATGCGCATTTTTTGTTTCTTCGTTTGAAAAAAGTGAATAATCGGTTTCTATTCCCATTAGCCCGTTTTCTTTAGCTACAGGCAAAAACTCCTCTAATTCTTCCAAATTTAGGTTTAAAAACGGGTGGGCTAAAACCGGCACAATACCGTTTTGTTTTAAAAATGCTATAACGTGTAAAGCGCTCATACGTTTTGCCGCTTTATAAATACCGTTTTTTTCTGATAAAACTGTAGAAAAAGCCTCTTTTACAGATGAAACGTAGCCACATCTTATTAATTCTTGTGCAAAATGCACCCTATTATAAATGCCGCTTTGTTCACCCTTTTTGATATTATCATAAGAAATATTGTAACCGTGCTTTATAAGATTTTTGTAAAGTTCATCATAGCACTTGATTTTTTGTTTTTTAAACT
>JAZNNZ010000215.1:0-2643 GCA_045580525.1 Acutalibacteraceae bacterium | reverse complement strand
TTCAGGGTCAATAATGTAGTTGCCAAAATGGTCTTTAGGTCCACTCATCTTTTGATGCATTGAGTCTAAAATTTCTTTGCCAATGCCACCTGCATAAAAGTTAACACTATCATCAAATCCCATAAATAAAGGCACTAAACCTAACGTTCCAAGTCCGCCCAAAGCACCCTGTTTTTCAACCAAAAGAACCTTTGCGCCCTGTCTTGCGGCGGCAACCGCTGCAGCCACTCCGCTAGGGCCTCCGCCTATTACTAAAACGTCGGTTTCATACTTTATTTTTAATTGTTTATTGTAGGTTAAAGTATTCATAATTTTATTCCTTATGTTTTATTTAGTTCAGTATAAACGAACGCATACAAAAAAGCAATATAAAAAAACTACAAAAAAGCCGATATCGGTTAAGATATCGGCTTAAATATTAAATTTCCAAAGATTTGTTTCTAAAATTAATTGCAAACTTTTTAACGCCTTCTATTTTTGCAATTTCTTCAGAGAATTTTTCATAAGAAAATTCGGGTAAAATGTTGGCAGAAAAATTAACCTTGCAGTTATCTGTATTAAGTTCTTCTGCGACTTCACTAATACTTACCCCTCTAGCTCCCGCAGCATAAATGGCATCTACCATTTTAGCGGTTTCAACACCCTTTGTGTAACTTATTGAAATAATTGCTTTATAGCCTTTTTTAACAAAATAGTTTGAAAGGGGTTTTAAAAGCAGACTTGCAAGTAAAACAACTAATGTTGTTAAAATTGCAGGAACATATGCCTTAACGCCAACAAGTAAGCCTATACAAGCGGTAGTCCATAGACCTGCGGCGGTTGTTAAACCTTTAATTTTGCTTTTTTCGGTACTACTTAAAATAGCGCCTGCGCCTAAAAAACCTATGCCAGATACTACCTGCGCACCCATACGGGTTACGTCTGCAGTATACCCTAAAACTGACACCGCATAGCTTCCTGCTATCATAACAGAAGCAGAGCCTACACACACAATTATATGTGTTCTAAGTCCTGCAAACTGATGATGCTCACTTCTTTCAAGTCCTACCAAGCCACCGCAAAATATGGCTATAACAAGTTGCAATAAAATTTCAAGATTATATGTACTGAAAATTTCTTTTAATATTTCCATATTTCCTCCTAATAAAAAAGAATAAGGGTGAACGCGCCACCCTTAAAAACTAATCTTCAAAAACGGGTTCTACTGCATCATCCGACATTTTGCGGCAAATAGCAATAGGGGTTTGTTGGTCTGACTGATCAAGCGGATTATCTCCAAACAATTCACGAGCCATTTCTAAAGTTACTTCTTTTGTAGAAGAACCTAAAACTTCAAGACCTAAATCGTTAGCGTCAAGCATAATAACGTAACAGCCGGTATGCTTTGCTAAATCTTCACAAACCTTATCTGGTTCAAGTGGTGCCATTTTTGCATATTGATTATATGGTGGAATAACATATTCGCCGGGGCCATCAATAGAACGGGCCTTGGGACCTACAACGTTATAAAATACGCCTTTAATACCAAAAGGTTTAGTAAATGCGGCGCATATACAACCTAAAAAGATTTTTGGAAAACCAATATCTCTAAGCGCCAACTCCATAGTATAAGGACTACCAAGACCTATTCCGTATGGAGATTTGGTTACAAACTTAACTAAAAACTTGGCTAACGGACTAACCTTAATTTCATCAATGTGCCAGGCTCTGCCTTGGCTGATTGCAACCATTTTTTCACTTAAAAATATACCGTCCCCCTCTTGCACGTATGGCATAACGTATTTATCCATAAGTTCAAAAAGGTCGTCCCCCTTTTTAACAACGTGTGTTTTAACGGGGTAACGCGCAAATTTACCAAAGGATGTTTCTTTAATTAATTTTTTACCTTTATTTGGTTTAAAGGCTGACATATCGGGTGTTGCCATAAAAAGACCTTCCTTAAAAACATACTAATTACTTTTTATATTATAAACTACTTTTTATAAAAAAGCAATTATTTATATTGAGAATTTAATAAAAAAAGATTATAATAATAAAAACAATTGAAAAAAGGGGGTTATATTTTGACGGTAAGCTTTTTTACACTTGGTTGTAAGGTTAACCAATATGAAACCGAAAGTATGAAAAGCATTTTACTTGCTAACGGTTTTAGTTTAAGCGATAACGGAGATATTGCGGTTGTTAATTCTTGCACTGTAACGGCCGAAAGCGACAGAAAAACAAGACAGCTATTAAACCGCATAAGAAAAAATAACCCCGACTGTATTTTGGTGTTAACGGGTTGTATGCCCCAGGCCGCACCCGAAAAGGCGGCAGAGCTTAATGCCGATATTATAATCGGCAACACCGATAAGCGCGATTTACTTCGTGCTATTAACGCCTATTTGGTAAATCGAAAAAAATTAATAGAACTACCAAAGCACGAAAAAGATGAAGAGTTTTGCGAAAGTGGGATTTCTTGCTTTTCTGAAAAAACAAGAGCTTTTATGAAGATAGAAGACGGTTGTAATCGCGCTTGTACATACTGCATTATTCCTAAAGCACGTGGCAGAGTGCGCAGTCGTGAGCTTTCGGCAATAAAGCATGAAGCAGAAAGCTTAGCCAAAAACGGATAAAGTCGGATCGTAGCCATGTCGTTCTGTG
>JAZNNZ010000214.1:0-6395 GCA_045580525.1 Acutalibacteraceae bacterium | reverse complement strand
AACTTGTTGTCTCTTTGGAAGAAGGTGTAGATGCGGGTTATTTAACCAACGAAAGTAATATCTATACCGCTACTGCATATGCCGGTAATAAGTTTTTGGGTTGGTACAAAGGTGAAGAACTTTTAAGTACAAACGCTACTTACGACTTTAGCGGCGTTACAGGCAATATTACAGCAAAATTTCAAAACAACAATATTTTGCAAAGTCCCGGCTTTGAAACTTTAGCCGACGGTGCAATTTCGTCCGATACATCTTCAACACTATTTACTATTGTTGATCACGACGGTTGGGCAAAAACCACCGTTGTTTCTGATGCTGCAAATACATATTCTGGCAATAAGTATCTTCAAATGGGCATTGCCTGGAGAACCAAAGCTTATTTAAATCTTACAGGTTTGCAAACACATACATACTATAAAATTTCCTATAAATATAAGGCAACTCCCGGTAAAGCAACAAGTTATCGCGGCATTATTGCAGGTCCTTCAACCGTTGCCGATATTGATGCGTGCAGAAAAAATGCGTTAGGTCAAAGGATCCTGAATAATAGTGATACAGTAGCTTTAACAGATGGCGTTTGGTACACAGAGCATATGGAATTCTTTACCGACGGTTATACCGACGTTAGAATTTTCTTTGGTTTGGGTAGCGGTTCTATTATTATTGATGAATTAACGGTATATAAAGCCGACGCTCTTGATGCCGATACACGCTATACCGTTTCTGTAACTGCAGAAAATGGTACCGCATATGCATCAAAAACCAACGATATTTCTTTAGATGAAGAAATTATCGTTAATGCTGTGGGTAATGTTAATACAACCTTTAAAGGCTGGTACGAAGGTGAAACTTTAGTTTCTACAAGCGTTAACTACGTGTTTAAAGTAAATGCCAACAGAACCTTAAAAGCGGTGTTTACAGAAAACCAAACCGAAAGCCCGTTTGACGTTAAGTTTGATCTTAATGACGATGGTTCCGTAACCGAAGATGATGCCACACTTATTTTAAATCATATTTTACAAAAAGCTACTCTAACAAAGGATGCCGACTTTAATAATGACGGTAAAATTTCGGTTTCTGATATTGTTATTTTAAGAAATAATTTCTATACCGGTAAAACAGAAAACGTAATTAGAGAAGAAATTTTAGCAGGCACAAATCAAGAATTTTATAATTCAGCCATAAGCTATATGGGGGATAGTGCGCCCGTAGCAAATTATTTTAAAAGCCCTTATTCTTCCAAATTAAGATTAATGGGTTCAGATATTGTTTATAGTTATCAGGTTAAAGAGTATTTAGAAACTGCCCTTAATAGAACAATTATTGAGGATCATATTTTTGGTGATACTATCACTTCTTCAATGATTACCGATAATGTGCTTTTAGGCATTGAAAATGAGCTTATAATAGTGGATCTCTCCGTAAATGATACGGCAGCTGACAATCAAAGCTTTGAAAGAATTTTAAGAAAGCTTAAGGATAATGGCAACGCAGTTATTGTTTTAATGCAGGAAAGTGACGGCGCCACAAATAAAGAGGCTCAAATGCCCGTGGCATTGCTTTATAATATCCCCGTTATAGATATTGGCAGAGCGTTACAAAGCACAAGCGCTATTGATGATGCAACCTATACCTCAAATAAGTATGAAATAGTTGCAAATGCTATCAATCATTATCTGACCATCGTAAACGATAAAAAGTATGATGTTCCTGACACAGCAGCATATATGCCTATGCAATTTTTCTATGGCAACACAGGCTATGTTTTAGATTATTATACCGAAAATACAGTTAATTTGGTTGACGCCAAGGATGCAGTTTTATTAAACGGTAGAACCTATTGGAACGAAACTACTTTGGGTGCTGATTGGATAGGCAGCGGATTTACTGTAAGCGGCAACTTCAGCGGCGAATTCAAAGTAACCCTTTCGGTTACGGGAGAAAGTGCAAATATATACGCTTATGTAGATAACGATTACTATAATCCCAACAATATCATTTTAGACAGTAGCAGCGGCACATTTACAATTGCAAATTTAACACCAGGTGTTCACACCGTTCAGCTGTTTAAAGCAACCGAACCACGTCTTGGCACAATGACGGTCGAATCAATTACCTATAACGGAATACTTTACAGCGCTCCCGCAGAAAAAGCTTTAAAAATTCAGGTTTATGGCGATAGCATCACAAGCGGTTGTGCACTATTAACAGATGAACAAGAACCCAATGGCTTTATCAGTCAGGACGGTTATAAATCTTACGGTAATAAAACCGCAATGGCCTTTAATGCAGACGTTAGCATTATGTCCCGTTCGGGTGCATCTGTTATGACCGCGGCTGATAACCTGATTCAAGAATTCTGCTACAACACCAAATATGGTGTAGAAGGCGAATGGGATTATGCCAATAACCAAGCAGATATCGTAATTATCGGTCTTGGTACAAATGATCTTAATAGCATACAAAACAATCCCGACGGTCTAAAAGCAGAAGTTAAATTAATGCTTCAAAGACTACGTGCATATAATCCGAATGCACATATTATCTGGGTTTATGGTATGATGCAAACAAGCAAACCCGAAATATTCAGCGGTGCTATAGAAGAATTAAACGATAGTAAAATGCATTTTGCCTTCTTGCCACGCAACGCCGACGGCGGTGGTGGACACCCTACAAACGAGGGCCAAAGAAATGCAACAAGCACACTTGTTGAATATATCAGAGATAACATTTTATAAACAAAAAAGACTTCGCGAACTGCGAAGTCTTTTTTTATTTAAATAAGCATTTTTTATTCTTTTTACGGTTAAAGTTTTCAATAACAATTTGATAGCGGTCCACCGCTCTAGCTACTGAATCTTCCCAAGAAATATAAACTTCATTACCTGCATTTTTGCCTAAACGTTCTAAAAAGTCTTTTTCTTTTGCCGCCTCAATAATCTTTTTAGCACAGCTTTCGGCATTTTCTTCTGCAAGTAACCCCGATACCATATCGGTAACCCCTTCAGAAGCGCAGCTGCCCTTTATAAGTAGTGAAGCGCAGTCACATGCGGCGGCTTCAATAACAACAAGCCCGGAAGTATCATAAGTAGAAGGGAAAAGCAGTAAATCTGAAATTGAAAAAAATACCTTTAGCTCATCACGGTCAAGTATAGAACCGGGAAATTCGGTTTCTTCTTTTATGCCGATATTTTTTGAGTATTGCATAGCGGCAGGGCGGTCTGCTCCGTCACCAATAAAGAAGGCTTTAAACTTAATTTTTGCATCCTTTACAATTTTAAGTGCATCCATAATAAGCTGAAGATTTTTATACCACATCATTCTGCCTACGAATAAAAACACAAGCTCATCGTTTTTAATGTTGTATTTATGCTTTAAAGCATCCATCTGCTCTTTTGTAGCAACTCCTTTTTCAAAGTCGCAACCGTTGGGCATTATAATATATTCACCCTTATAACCTAAGTCCCTTAGGTTTTCTCCGGCACCACGGGAAACAACCCAAACCTCGTCTGCTGCTTTAATATTGTCAACAACAAATCTTTTGGCAACCTTGCTGAATTTTTCATTTTGAATATAACGGTCAATATCAATATCAAACTTTGTGTGATAGGTAAAAACCGTGGGAATTCTCATCGATTTTGGCACAGCGTTTATATGCTTTGCAAACATTGACGAAGCAAACGGACAGTGTGAATGTAAAATATCAAGCTCTTTTTTTCTAATGTCAATAAGATTATTGGGTAAAAACGGATTACCAATTCTATAAGGCATTTTGCCCACTTGCGGCAAAGAAGAATACCTATACACCTCAAAGGGATGATGATCAAACACATTGGGGTAATAGGGTACAATTACCGTAGGTGTTCCGTATTTTTGGTTTATAATGTTTGCATAATTAAAGGTTGCGTTTGCAACTCCGTCAATCATAGGCGGAAAAGAGTCGTTAAGTAAGCCAACCTTTAGCATTTTTGCACCTTCTTTTTAAGTAGTTTTGCTATAAGTATTATAAAACTTAAATAAAGTTTTTTCAAGTACCGTATTTTATTAAAATTTGTCTTGAATTTATATTAAAAATATAGTAATATTAAGTATATATTGTTTGGAGGCGAATATTATGAAAAACATAACCCGCGTTTTAGCACTAATTCTCACATTAGCGCTTGTGTTTTCTGTTGCCGCCTGTAAAAAGCAAAGTGAGTATCCCGTAGAAATTAATGATACCGTTATTGAAATTGCGCCCAATAAAGTTGCGGCCTTATCAGACGTTACAAATGCGGTAATTAAGCTTTTAGGATATGACGACCGTTTAGTTATGGGTGATTTTGGTTCACCATTAAGCGTTAATGTTGAAAATATTATTTCACAAGATATATCTGTTTTATTCACACCGGTTGAATTATCTGAAAATACAAAAAATCAACTTAAAAACGTAGGTATAACAATTGTAAAATTACCCAACCCCGAAAATTACAATCAACTCAAAGAATATTATAAAATTGTTGCTACGGTTATGGGTGGTAATATTACCGGTAAAGAAGTGGCGCTTAATATTAATAAAGATATGGATGAAAGCTTTAAAAATATTGATACTTTTAAAGCGGAAAAAAGCGGTTTTTCATACGTATTTTTATATGAAGAAAATATCGCCGCCAATAACACCAGCTTTGTTAATGACTTTTTAAGCAAGGTAGGTGGAACCAATAAGGTTGAAACTGAAAATGCTATTGATAATAATACCTTAAAAACCTTAAATCCCGATATTTTAATTGTTAATACCGGTTTAAAAGAAAAAATTATAAATAACGCAGAACTTGCAGAACTTAATGCAGTAAAAAACAATAAGATTGTTGAAATAGACGTTAATAAATTTAATCTTTTAGCAGATGGTCTTATGAATATATTGTACGATATTTTAGATACACAGTATCCCGATTTTATAGTGGAAGATACTCAAAAGGAGTAGTTTATGTATAAATCAATTCTTTCATTACAAGAAACCAACACAGCAATTAAGCTGGTTAAAGATAATTTTGAAAGAAAACTTGCAGAATCTTTAAATTTACAAAGGGTGTCAGCACCGCTTTTTGTTACCCGCTCAAGCGGATTAAATGATGATCTTAATGGTCATGAACGTGCAGTTTCTTTTGATATTAAAGATAGCGAAGAAGAAGCAGTGATTGTTCACTCTCTAGCTAAATGGAAGCGTTTAGCCTTAAAACGTTATGGCTTTAAAAAAGGTAGCGGCTTATATACAGATATGAACGCCATTCGCCGCGATGAAGACCTTGATAATATTCACTCAATTTACGTTGACCAGTGGGACTGGGAATTAGTTATAGATAAGGCTGACCGCAATTTAGATACACTAAAAGACGTGGTAAAAAAGGTTGTTGAAGATGTTTACGAAACCAAAGAATTAGTTAAAGAACATTTTCCTGCAATTAAAGGAAATATAAATAAAGATGTTTTCTTTATTACCACCCAAGAGCTTTTAGATATGTACCCGTCTCTTACCGCAAAAGAGCGTGAAAATGCAATTTGCAAAAAATACGGTACAGTCTGCTTAATGCAAATCGGCGGTGTTTTGTCAAACGGTCAAAAGCATGATGGCCGCGCCCCTGATTATGACGATTGGTCACTTAACTGCGATATACTCTTTTGGTATGAGCCGCTGGGCATCGCCTTTGAAATTTCTTCAATGGGTATTCGCGTTGATAAAGCTGCTTTAGAAAATCAGTTAAAGATTTCCGGTAAAGAAGATCGCAAAGAGTTAGCTTTTCATAAGGCGCTGCTTAATAACGAGCTTCCCCTTACAATAGGCGGCGGTATAGGACAAAGTCGTATGTGCTTACTACTACTTGAAAAAATACATATCGGCGAAGTTCAAGCAAGTTTATGGAACAAAAAAACATATGAAATGTGCGAAAAAGAAGGTATAGAATTACTATGATCAGAACAGAATTAAAATCAATTATGCAAAGTCCTGAAAGTTTTGATAAAGTAACTGTTTGCGGCTGGGTTAGAACCATTCGTGACAGTAAGGCTTTTGGCTTTGCCGAAATTAACGACGGAAGTTGTTTTAAAAACACTCAAATTGTGTTAGAAGAAAAAGATTTAGAAAACTATAAAGAAATAGTTTCTTTAAACGTAGGCTCCGCAATTATTGTAGAAGGTAAGGTTGTTTTAACTCCTGAAAATAAACAACCATATGAAATAAAAGCAGAAAAGGTAATGGTAGAAGGTAAATCCACTCCTGATTATCCTTTACAAAAAAAGCGTCACTCGGCAGAATTTTTACGTACTATTGCTCACTTACGTCCCCGCGCAAACACCTATAACGCTGTCTTTAGAGTACGTTCTGTTGCAGCATATGCAATTCATAAATTCTTCCAAGA
>JAZNNZ010000213.1:0-3914 GCA_045580525.1 Acutalibacteraceae bacterium | reverse complement strand
ATGAAGAAGAAATAACAATTTTTGCAAAAGAAAAAAATGCTCTTGTAAAAGAAATAGAGCAGCTTGTAATTAATAATAACGTAAGTCTAATAGGCTATAAAGATAAGGAAGCAATAAGCTTAAATTTAGGTGATATTTATGCTTTTATTGTTGATGATAATAAAGTCTATGCATTATTAGATAACGACCGTTATTTGTTAAAAAGCAGACTTTACGTTTTAGAACAAGCATTACCACAAAACTTTATAAAAATAAATCAATCCTCTATTGCTAATATAAGTAAAATTAAATCCTTTGATGCATCAATTACAGGTACTTTAATGATTAAATTTAAAAATGGTTATATCGATTATGTTTCACGAAGAAACATCAAAAATATCAAAGAAAGGTTAGGTATATAATATGAATAATTATCTTAAAGAATATTTAAAGCGTGGCCTTATGTTCGGTGGTTTTGGTCCAATAGTTGCAGGTTTAGTTCTTCTAATAATTGATTTAAGCGGAGTAACTATTTCCTTAAACGGTAAAGACGTACTTTTGGCTATAGTTTCAACCTATATTTTGGCCTTTGTTCAAGCGGGTTCAACTGTTTTTAATCAAATTGAGCATTGGTCACTTTTAAAATCTTTGTTTTTTCACTTTATAAGTATATATCTTGCGTATAGTGGTTGTTATATTTTAAATAGCTGGATTCCATTTGAACCAATAGTGCTATTAATCTTCACAGCCTTATTTGTCGTAACTTACTTTATTATATGGATAACGGTATATTTAATTGTAAAATCAGCATCAAAAAAACTAAATAAAAAGATCATATAATTTTGCAAAGGGAGTTATTAAGTTCTAACAAATAAAAAAGACCGGGTTAAACCCGGTCTTTTTTGGTGCGGATGACAAGACTTGAACTTGCACGATATTGCTACCATCAGCCCCTCAAGCTGACGTGTCTGCCGATTCCACCACATCCGCAAATTAGTGCGTTTGTTATTATAACAAAAGAATATTTTATTGTCAACAGTTTTTACTTTTTATTATCTAATTTTTGTACTTTTTATTGACAAAATAGTTATATTTTAATATAATAATTTAGTCGCTTGATGATAATAACGAGGTGTGGCTCAGTTTGGTAGAGCGCTGCGTTCGGGACGCAGAGGCCGCAGGTTCGAATCCTGTCACCTCGACCAACCCTAAGAGCTTTTGCTCTAAGGGTATTTTTTTAATTTTTGGGAGAGGTAATCTTGGCAGAAAAAAGAGGTAGCTTTACAGGGAAAATTGGATTTGTTCTTGCCGCTGCAGGTTCTGCAGTAGGTTTAGGCAATATTTGGCGTTTTCCATACTTGGCCGCAAAGTACGGTGGAGGTATATTTTTATTAGTCTATATTATTCTCGCTGTTACTTTTGGCTTTGCGTTAATGATTGCAGAAATTGCTATTGGCAGAAAAACAGGACTCAGTGCAATTGGTGCGTTTAAAAAGTTAGATAAAAGATTTTCTTTTATTGGTTATATTGCCGCAATTGTACCTGTTATTATATTACCTTATTATTCTGTTATTGGCGGATGGGTTGCTAAATATCTCTCTGGTTATATTATGGGTGAAGGTTCTGGCATGGCTAACGACGCTTACTTTACAGACTTTATTTCAAAACCCGTTGAACCGCTTATTTGGTTTGTAATTTATTTAGGGCTTACTGCGCTTGTTGTTCTTTTGGGTGTTGAAAAGGGCGTTGAAAAGGTAAGTAAAATTTTAATGCCAATTTTAGTTATTCTTTCTGTTGCTATTGCTTTTTATACCATGTTTAGACCCGGCGCTATAGAAGGTGTTCTTTACTATATAACACCTGATTTTTCAAAATTTTCTGTTATGACTGTTGTTGCCGCAATGGGACAGTTGTTTTATTCAATGAGTCTTGCAATGGGTATTATGATAACATATGGTTCATATATGAAAAAGGATGTTAACTTAGAGTCTTCTGTTCATAATATTGAAATTTTTGATACAGGCATTGCTTTCTTTGCGGGCCTTATGATTATTCCTTCCGTTTTTGCTTTTTCGGGTGGTGATCAATCTGTATTGAACGCTGGTCCAGGCCTTATGTTTATAACATTACCAAAAGTATTTAACAGTATGCCCGGCGGAAATATTATTGGCGCGGCTTTCTTTGTTTTGGTATTATTTGCTGCACTTACTTCTTCCATTTCTTTAATGGAAACTATTGTCTCAATTGTATGTGATAAGTTTAAATTAAATAGAAAAATCACCTGTCTGATTGTATTTGTATTCTCAGCGCTTTTAGGCATTCCATCATCTTTAGGAAACGGTCTGTGGTCAGAAATTAAAATTTTAGGCTTACAGTTTTTAGATTTCTTTGATTTTATCAGCAACAGCGTCATTATGCCAATAGTGGCTCTTTTAACCTGTATTTTTATTGGCTATATCATTAAACCTAAAGTAATAATTGATGAAGTTTCACTTGCTGGAAAATTTAAAGGAGAAAAACTATTTACATTAGTAATTAAATATGTTGCTCCTGTTTGTATAATCTTAATTTTAGTTTCATCAATACTTAATACTTTTGGAATTATTGCTATATAAATTTAGACGCGGCATAGTCCGCGTCTTTTTTAAATATTTATGCAAAAAAATCCGCATAAATGCTTGACATATCTTATTTTTGGGTGTAAAATATTTAAAAATTTAAAGAAAGGCAGAAGGTATAATGTTAAGTAACAATTATAATTATTATTTTTACTTTAATATTGAGATGGATTACTGCATTTTACCTAACGCCAACGCTTAAAAGGTATTAAGAAAGTATTCCGTCTCTGTTAATCGTTCGATTTTCAGTGATGGAATTTTTTATTTAAGGAGCTAATTTATGAACAAATTAGAACTAGCCAGACAACAAATTAATGAAATTGATAAACAAATGGCAGAATTATTTGAAATGCGTATGCAGGCCGTAAAACTTGTTGCAGAGTATAAAAAAGAGCATGGCCTTCCTGTTTTAGACGCTTCGCGCGAAGCCGCAATATTAGAAAAGAACTCTAATTTGGTTAACGATAATGATATTAAATCATACTATGTTGGTTTTTTGCAAAACAATATGGAGTTATCAAAACAATATCAACATCGTTTGTTAGAAGGAATGCGTGTAGCTTATAGTGGTGTAGAAGGAGCATTTGCCAATATAGCTGCAAAACGCATTTTCCCCGATGCTACTGCAGTTTCTTATTCGGACTTTGCATCTGCATATAAATCTGTTGTAAACGGTGAATGTGACTGTGCTGTTTTACCTATTGAAAATAGCTTTGCAGGAGAGGTTGGACAGGTAACAGATTTAATGTTTTCCGGCTCTTTATTTATTAACGGTGTTTATGGCCTTAAAATCACACAAAATCTACTGGGCGTTAAGGGCGCAAACATTAAAGATATCAAAAAGGTTATAAGTCATCCACAAGCGTTAAGTCAATGTGCTGATTATATTAAAGATCATAGTTTTGAATCTTTAAATGAAGAAAATACTGCGGTTGCTGCTAAAAAAGTGGCAGAGCTTAACGATAAATCTGTGGCGGCTATTGCTTCTGCTGAAACAGCTGCTTTATACGGACTAGAAGTAATTGATCATGACATTAATGAAAGTGATGGTAATACTACAAAATTTGCGGTATTCTCTCGTGTCAAAAATGAAAACCCAAACACAAAAGGCAATACGTTTTTATTATTGTTTACAGTTAAAAATGAAGCCGGTGAACTTGCTAAAGCTGTAAATGTTATTGGTAAATACGGTTTTAATATGAACGCTTTAAGAAGTAGACCAATGAAGGAACTTGCTTGGCAATATTATTTCTACGTAGAAGCCGAAGGCGACGAAACCTCAATAATTGGTCAAAAAATGATAAAAGAATTATCAAA
>JAZNNZ010000212.1:0-3106 GCA_045580525.1 Acutalibacteraceae bacterium | reverse complement strand
AATTTCTGCAGTTTATGGGTTTACACCAAGAATAAAAAAATTCTTACTTAACCTACCCAAAGAAACAATAAATAATGCCGAAGAAATACGTTTACGCATTAATAAAAGGGTGTATTTAACGGTGAATGGAAAAAGCTTACCGCTAGATATAACCGCCTTTAAAGAAGATATAGAAGAAAGCTTTTTGCGGTTTTGCAGGTATTCTGTATATTCTCACGAAGAAGAAATAAAAGAAGGCTTTATAAGTTTAGAAAACGGGCACCGTTTGGGCTTTGGCGGCACCGCGGTAATAAAGCAAAATGAAATTTCTGCTTTTAAGGATATTACAAGCTTAAATTTAAGAATCAGCAAAGAAATTATAGGCGCTTCTGATGAGTTTTTTAAAGAATATAAGGGTGGTGGAGCACTTCTTTTTGGTCCTCCCGGGTGTGGCAAAACCACTATGCTGCGTGATATTGCTAGAAGAATAGAAACACGGGTGGTAATTATTGATACCAGACAGGAAATTGCTAAAGGCGATATTGGAGAGACGACCGACGTTTTATATAACACACCAAAGCATAAAGGAATACAAATTGCCGTTAAAACCCTTTACCCTGAAATAATAATTTTTGATGAAATAAGCACCAAAGAAGAAGCACAAGCCGTAGCAGAAGGTTTTAACTGCGGTGTGCCGGTAATTACTTCGGCACATGCGGGTAGTTTTTCAGAATTAAAAGAACGTCCCTGCTTTAAAGAATTGTATAATACGGGGGCAATAAAGAATGTTTTTTATATTAATAAAGGCAGGTGTGTAAGGGTTTGAAAATTTTAGGAGTGTGTTTAATAAGCCTTATACCCTTAATTATAGGTGCAAAAAAATATGTTTTGTTAATAAATCGTCACACGGTTTTTAAAGAATTTTTACTAATATACGGTAGGATTTTAGATGAAATTGAATATTCTAAAGACGAGCTATACCATATTTTAGAAAAGCAAAACAATGATTTTTTTGTTTTTAATAATCCAATAAAAATCAATGCAAAAAGGCTTGAAAACAGTGGATTAACCGAGAAAGAAACAACTGTTTTAGAAGACTTTTTAATGGGTGCACAACGGGGCGACCGCGAATACGTTCGTTCGGTTTGTAGTGCATCTTTAAAAGAAATAGAAGAATTAAAAAACATAGCAGAGCAAGAGTTAACTTCTAAAGGCAGGGTGTATATTACAACCTTTGCGGGAGTTTCTGCTATGGTGTTTTTAGTCCTCATATAGAAAGGAAAAACAATATGGACGTAGATTTTATTTTTAAAATTGCAGGTATTGGCATAATTGTTGCGGTGCTTAATCAGTTACTTACACGTTCAGGCAGGGAAGAACAAGCGTTGCTTACAACACTTGCGGGGCTTATTGTTGTACTGATGATGGTCATTAATATGATAGGTGATTTATTTTCTAATATAAAAACGGTTTTTGGGTTATGAACATAACGGTTGGCATTGTTTTTATTGTGGTTGCCGCTGCATTGAGTTTAATTTTAAAAGAGCAAAATCCGGCTTTTGCATTGCTTTTAACGGTTGCGGCGTCGGTTATATGTTTAGTGTTTATATTAAAGTCTTTAACGCCCTATATAAACGAGCTTCACAAAATTTTTGAAACCGGTGGCAATAGTTCAACCTACTTTTTTACTGTTTTAAAGGGTGTGGCAATTTGTTATATTTCACGTTTTGCCGCAGACCTTTGTAAAGACAGCGGACAAACCGCACTGTCTAACAAAGCAGAGCTTATAGGAAAGGTAAGCTTAATTGCTCTATCAATTCCGTTTTTAAAGGAAATTTTAGATATAGCATTGAGTCTATTAACATAAAATGAAATTTAAAAAAATTATGCTTTTTGTTGTATTATTGTCGATTTTTTTAAGTCCAAAAATAAAAGCAGAAAGTATGTATAACGAAATGTTTGAAGCACTACCAAAGCTGGAAGAATTTCAAAACCAAGATATTTTAGATGATTACGGTATTACCTTAGAAGATGAAAACTGGGCTAAAAATTTAACACCCAAAACCGTGCTTGAAATTTTTAAAGAGTTAATAATTAATGGTTATAAAACGCCGCTTTTAGCATTTGTTTCGGTTTTGGCGGTGGGCATAATTACTGCGGCATTTTCATCATTTTTATCAGATAACGAGCATTTTTTAAGCTTTTTAATTATTGCGGTGGCGGCAGGGGTTTTGTTGCCGCTTTTTACAACCTTAAAGGGTGCGGCAAACACCTTATCTGCTGTGGCAAATTTTATGCTTTCGTTTATACCGGTTTTTATAGGAATTGTAATTTCCGGCGGGTTTGTTTCGGCGGCAACGGTGTCTTCACCAATATTATTGTTTGTATCAACAGCGGTTTCAAAAATTGCAACAGGTGGATTTTTGCCGCTTATGGGCGGTTATCTATCTTTAAGCATAACCGGAAGTATTTCACCGGTCTTTTCTTTAAGTTCTTTTGCAAACAGCATAAAAAACGCTGCCAATTTTATTATGGGCATTTGTACCACCGTGTTTTTAGGGGTGTTAAGTATTAGCGGCACGGTAAGCGCTGCAAGTGATAGCTTAGCTCTTAAAACAACACGTTTTTTAGTTAGCGGGGTTCCTGTTGTTGGCACCGCAATTGCAGAAAGCATAAGCGTTACAACAGCGTCTGCAGACCTTTTAAAAACAGGATTTGGTGCTTTTGGTGTTGTAGCAGTTGTAATAATTTTATTGCCAATTTTAGTAACCTTACTACTGTGGAAGGCTTCGCTTTATTTATCATCCTTTGTTGCTGAAGTGTTAGATATTAAGGTGTTATCAGATTTTTTAAAGGCGGTAGGAGCGGTGGTGTCTGTAACAATAGGTGTATTAATTTTTGTTGGTATGCTTTTTATTATTGGACTTTCAATTTTAATAAGGTTAAGAAGATAAAATGAAGGAATTAATTACAACAATAACCATAGGTTCTCTTAGCTTATCGCTTTTAACAATGCTTATTCCCAAAAAAGAAAAGGCGGTTAAATACGTAGTATCGGTTGTGTTTTTATGCATGTTAATTATACCGATTTTTTCGGCCATTCCAAAACTGAAAACCGAAAACATAA